>JBBPYR010000212.1:0-10066 GCA_038199755.1 Ktedonobacterales bacterium
ATGAGCACTCCCAGCCCGACTCCCTTGCCATATCATTTTATGTTTCCTCGGCAAAAGCAACGTCTGCGCAAACTCCAACTGCTCCCCTTTGAAAAACATCTCCTCAGATGAGAGAGCCAGCATAGGTAAAAAAGCGATAACCACTATCCAGGTTTGCCTTCCTGCATGGTTGTTATCGCTTTTTACCTCTTCATAAAGTATACTATGGAGGGAGAGCAGTGCGTTTAGTGCGTTCCGTAGCGCATAGTTGTAGTAAAGTATATGTATATTGAATTGGCATCAGGCACCTAAGGGAGAGGGGTATGCCCAAACAGGCTGGAGAATGCGCTTTTTGCAGAAGCAAAGGACCAAGCACATGTAGGAAGTGCCGCAGGAATTTTTGCGATGAGGATGGAGAAGGCTCACTATGCAACCAATGTAGGCAAGACCCTCAACATTTTTCGACAACCTATGAGGAAGAGGCACGAGGGCGTCTTGTACCAGAGTTACTACCCAAATGGATGAAGGGGAAACGGTAACAGATCATCGTAATGAGCATAGGCACTTGTTCCTAGAGCAGAGATGACATGTATCACGGCTATTTGTCTGTCTTTCTGTTTACAAGTGAAAAGCAAGGCATGATTCACTTCGTGCCTTGCTTTCTCTCTGCCTCATTCCTCTTCCTCCAAAGCTTGTCGTGCGGCGTCACGCACATATTGATCGGCATCTGTAGCCGCATCACGCAAGACCGCTTCTACCATTTCATCTTTCATTTGACCAAGAGCGATAATCGTCGCAGAACGCACGAAAGGGTCTGGATCATTCTGAAAGACTTCGATAAGCATAGGTATCGCCCTTCTCTCTTCGAGCCATCCCAGAAGCAGCGCGGCGATTTCGCGTACGTGCCAGGTGGGATCATGCAATGCCTGCATCATGCGCTGGTACTGGTCACGCCCTTGTATCTTCCCTAATGCCTGCAATGCCGACGAGCGCACCAAGCTACTTTCCTCACAATCATCAACTATTGCTAAGAGATGGGCCAGAGGTGCCTGATACCCATACGCCCCTAATGCATATGCTGCGGCAGCACGCACCGACCAGTAGGGATCAGATAATGCAGCTTCTACTAATGCAACAGGAATATGCTGTGGAAGAACGGCGCATACGTCTAAAGCAGCAGCACGTACCGCTTTATGTTCATCCAATAATGCTTTTTTAAGATGCTGACTAGGAAATTCATCACCAAATGGCAGCAGCATCTGCACAGCACGCGCTCTCACCTGCCATTCATGATGAGCAAGTGCAGTTATTACTTCATCCAACGAGATATCACTAGTGTTCTCGTTGCTTTTCATGTACATACTCCTCATTCTTGTGGATACCATTCTTAACGTTATTCTTTATTTATTACTTTTTTACGGTTATGCGATACGAGATAGATGCAAAGGGTCTCTATACAATGTGACGCCATTCAATAGAAAGCTGGTACACACTTTCTCCTTTTCACCATTCTAAGACGTATTCCTGAGCTTAGCTGGTGCAAAAGAAGGCATATCTCACATCTTCTTCTTTTCTTTTCTCCTTCAGACTCTTTTGCACCACATTCCAAAAAATAGGCGTCGTAGTTAGTGAAAGTGGAAAGATTCCATGGGAAAGGAACACTGCACCATTTTTCTAAAAAGCCCCGTCTATCTTTTTGGATCACCTATGGTAAAGCTATTCTTTGCAAACTGTCCGACACGCAGCGTAGGGCGGGAACACATCGGGGTTTGGCATTTGAATAGTCAACTATTCCTTATTGAATTGATTGAATGGCAATAAACGGCAATATATAATAGAGCCAGCCACCACATTTCTGTCGTTCTATTGGAAATGAATGACAAGGACAAGGAGGTGCAGATTTGGCGATACATACAGAATTGTACAAAGCCTATCAAAATGAATACCCTAACCTGCTTAAGCAGGTGAAGGAGAGAACACGGTGCTCAGATGAGGAAACGATGGTACTCATCAAGACGGTGTTACACAAAACTCGCGAGGACGAGTCTTCTCTCCTCAACGTACCACCAGACAACTTGGCACTCTACAACTGGCTTCGTTATCATGTAATACAATATAAAGAGCTATCCGATACGTTCCAGCTCGTGAGCATACATGAACAACATCGTTTTTGCCAGTATATGAAAGAACGGCTCTCCGTTCACCTGGATACGCTTCCGTTAGTGCAACGAGCCATGCTCCATGCCAAGCGCGATCTTATAAATCTCGTGCTTGTCTCCCCAGAAAGCAAAAGCGAGCAGGTAAGTGACTGGATACAGCTTTATCTAGATTACGAGATACAAATTTACCGCTTCACAGATATATGGGAGAAACTCAAAACCTCGCTCCAGTGGCAGGCAAAAGGCAAAACCAAGACGCCCGAGGAGACCGAAGACCTCCTCCAGCAAACCTACTTCAATGCACTTAAGTATATTCGAAAACATCATAAATTGCCTGAAGAGGGAAAGATGAAAGCATGGCTTGCCATCACCATGCATCATGCCTTTATCGATGATGTGCGCGACAGTAACCGCATTCAAATCACGCCTCTCAACGAACTACTGGCAGAACACCTTCTGGATGAAGAAGACATCGAGAAAAGGGTGATTGAAGAGCAAGGAAGAAAAACCATTGAGCAAATCATCCAAACGCTCTTACCAGAAGATCGTGCGGTGATGACACTCTATCTCCTGCAAGATCGACCTCTCAGCGAGATAGCCACCTTGCTCAATGAGAAGCTCGAGACGATCCGCGCCCGCTTTAAGCGAGCGCGGCCCAAATTCCTTGCGAAACTCCCTGCAAAGAGCCTCGCCGAATATATCAAGCGTTCGCCTATGGCTCAATTTAAGCTACAAAATTTACTACAAGGTTTTACCCCTACGAAAGCCCCAAAAGGCTTTCGCATGGCTGATATCGATGTTGACACACAGGTACAGTATGAAATCCTTGTACGCTACATTCTGAGCTTACACATAGAAGGCCATGATAGCCGCGAAATAGCGGAACTTCTTACGCTTGAGAAGGAGGACAACGTTGCCTTCGCGAAACGCGTAGCCGCTATCCAAATGTGTCTAGAAGAAAATTTGCCGCGCTTATTCTCATCCTTTTATGGAAACCAAAAATAGGGAGAGGAGCATCACCATGAACCACGAAAACAATAATAGCAATCCACAACAACCGACTCCCTATCAGCCAACCATCAATGAAGGGAAAACAGACGCATCATATACAACCGACAATGAGAGGGAGACTTCATCTGATATGCAAACCGGAGGACAGAAGCCGTCGCAGCACTCTGCTGCAAAAGAGCACAACACAGAGGAATATTCATACTATGAAGGCCCCAAGACGGGTGCAGACAACATGGCACCTGACACCGAGGACAATGCCTATGCAAACGCCAACACTCAAGAACGCAGAGGCGACCTCACTCCTAATCTCCTTGCCTCAGTAGCATACGCGCCTCCCGAATCAAAGTCATCTCTCAAAAAGAGATATCAAGCACTCGTCGCGATCACGCACAGCTCGAAACCCGCTCAAGAGCGCATCGCTGCTATTCGCGAACTAGCAAACTATGGGCAGTTCATCACGCCCAACGTGCTGATGCTAGCCATGATCGACCAGGATAAGTTTGTGCGTATCGCTGTTCTGGAAACGTGCGCCGATCTCGCACTACACATTCCCGTCAAATTAGTCGAGTCAGCGTTGGCCGATAGTGCCTGGATAGTCCGTGCAACCGCTGTGTGGGCACTCAGCCATTTTGGTAACCAGGCACCGCTCCAACACATCGCTACGATTGCAGATGATACGAACGAAAGCATCCTGGTACGCTTCTGGGCGCTCTATGCCCTGGGCAAAATTCATGATGTTAAATCGACCAACCGTTTTCTGGCAATCCTGAATAATAGCAAAACAGACGAACATCTCCGTGAGGCCTCCGCCACCGCCCTCGGCCTCTTGGGAAGCGTAGAAAGCCCACTGACCTTGCAGCTGCTGCGCCACGCTCTGGCGAACGAAGAGGAAAATGCCCTCGTTCGCATTGCAGCTGCCCATTCCCTGGCCCAACTCAGCAACCCGCCAGAAGAAGAAACATTGCAAGCATTAACAAAAGCCTTGCGTAACAAAGACGAGGACATACGCGAGGCCGCTGACCATGCTCTGAATATCATCGCCGAACAGGTGGGGAAGAGCATTGACAAACAGTCCAAGCCACAAAGCAACAGGCCACTCATCACGGCATTGCTGCTACTGCATGATCGTATTTCTGAAGATGTACTGATCAAACTTCTGTCCCATACGGATCGTGCCATTAGCAAAGCAGCCTTCGATATGCTGACTGCGCCCGACGATCCGTTGCCCGCGCCCGATCATACGGTGGCCTATCTCTATAACCGCTCCACACTCAGCATACAAGACGAACGCGAAAAAGCATGCGGTCTTCAGCACATGGCAGAGGGAACCTTCATCCCCCTTACACCAGGCAAGCTGAAGAGTGCCAGCATCTCACAGGCTCTCGATGACGGCTGGATACCACGCTCCCTGCTCACGCTGATTATGGTGGAGCGCAGCCTCACAGCCGATGATATCAGTGCCTATCTCGCGAAACAACTACGCACCGAATACATACGCAGCCTGTTGCACAATCGCTCAGTTGCCATCACTCTTACCTTACTTTACAGCAGTCCAGTCATATATCAGGATTTTCTTGAAGGCTCATCACAGCGGGAAGCCTTTCAATGGCTTCTCAAAACAGGGGTAATCGTTCCCGTTCTGATTGACGAAACGGCACCCGACGCCCCATCCCAAGTCGTTCGCTCCGTTGTCGGGCTGAGTGCCTGGGAGCGCATTTGTAGGGAAGGGCGCATGGCTTGTATCAGCCTCCCAAAAACAAACACGAAGCCGCTACAAACGTTTAAGCAGCTCATAGGCAACAATATGTTACAAAACACCCACTTGATCGCAGAACAAATTCAGACGGCGCAGAAAACGCAGGAGAGCACATCATCGACTAACCTTGAACTTAGCCTACGCAAGCTAGCAAACTTCGTCATGGCTGCCGAGCAGGATACTCTTACCCTTGAAGAGCTTTACGAAACTCTGTATAAGCACTTTATTCTTGTAGAAGATAGCAACTCACGCGAACGTATCTATGATGGCAAGAAAGAGGCAGCCCATGAGATTAAGCAAGTTATTGATTTAGCATATCATGCCAGCATTGCAGACGCATTACAATCCCACTTGCTTACTCCTGGTGATACTCTTCCACGCACGGTTCTGCAAGAATGGCGCACCCCACCACCAGCAACAAGCACACATTTTAGCTTGGAAGCACTGATAACGACCATAGAATCATGCCACTTTGATACCATTCGTTCAGATTGGTATCTCAAGTCACTCCGTTTTCTGAGTTTACAGGATGTGGTCGAAATCCGTGCCAGCCGGGAATGGGACATTTACATACAATCCGTTGAAGCACTCATGAAAAACAAATCATTCGCTCAGCGTGGGCTTGATGCTCTTGCTCCCTCCCTAGAGCACACCTACAATTCCTATCAACATCTGTTAGACGAAATCAACAGCATGCTCGAGCACCGACGCACAGCAAGCAACCCAAGCAGTCAGCATACCTTCTGGACGAAATGGACACCCACACCAGAGTTGCAAATAAACGTAGGAGGAGCCATCCTGCTCATACGCTGGACACAAGATGGCATGCTTTACTCCTTCGCAGGTAATTCCAGTCCTGATAAAGATCACTATCCTGCCTTGACTATCAGCTTCTCTATCGGCGAACATCGCCATACGACAGCCAGTACCGATCTCTCTATCAACTTTGATCTGTGCCATGGGCGCTTAGATACCAAAACATCTGATGCGTACCAACAATGGGAAAAGCTCAAAATGAAATTTCATACACAACCTCCCAGCCAATTACGGCAACAGGGGTTTGTGAAAACTGGGCCAACCTTGAGCTAATACGCTAGCATGCTTACTCATGCTTACGCGCTTCTGTCAGGGTATTGTAGGATGCGGCATCTTACAATACCCTGACATTTTCTACCTGCTCCTACATCCAAGGCTAATTTCGGAACTCTTAGCCTTCTCGTTCGTATTATGTTCTACAAGTATGCACTTTTCTAAAAGGATAACAGCAAGGAGCGGCTATGAATATCCATGAAACGAATGCCCTTGCATTGCTCAAAGAGCGCATAGCAGGAGCGATACAAGCGAAACAACTGGGCAAAAACCCTACTATCGATCTGAATGGTTTTTTGCATAATACTATCACCGAAGCATTATATGACTTTGTTTTTACTGATGAGCCATTAGAAATGATGAAACTCCCTTTCCTCTATCAAGATGGTTCAAAAGGCCAAGCATTTCCTTTCCACAGCCTTGTGCATCGCCCCGAGGAGCAAGCAGGAACATTCAAAGGCATACAACCTTTGCGTGCCTCGCTCATTAGCATGCGTCACCTTGCTATGGACAAATATGTGGACATCGCTTGGCTGATTAATAAAGACCTCCCCAATCATTGTAGTGAAGCAGAAGTAGAGGCATACAGTTACGAGCAAACACACAAACAGCTGAAAGAAGCACTTAAAACCAAACCTTTGAAACTTTGTCTTTATCAAACAGGTTTCCAACCAGCGGTTGTCGGTTTTTATCTGGCACTCGTCGAAGAACTTATGGAGAGAGCACAGAAGCCCATCGAGCTAGAGGTCATCCCCTATGCGTTTGCCTCACTTATGGGATGTTATCAAGTCGGGAAAAAAGTATGGCATTAGTGTTAAAAAAATAATCATTTTCAGTAGGAGCACCATTTATGCCCTATCAAACAAAACCATTTACCTTCCGCCACTGGCTAGCACACCTTCTGACCTATGTCATTTCACATATGGAAAGCTGGAAACGCCTCCTGGGAGCTCAAGAAAAGCCTGTCAGTGCCTCATCACCAATAGCAGAAGAAATAGCTGTACCACTGGAACTGCAAGCACCAACACAACAGCAGATGTTAGAGCAAGATACACAAGCGAGTTCCCACTGGCAAATTTTGCAAGTAGAAGAAGAGTCACAAATCGTACAAGCCGTAGCTGATATGCAACCACGTTCAGCCTCTATGCCAGGCAATATCAGAGACATTCCGTTATTAAATACCAACAAAGAACTAGTAGCTCAATACCTTGAACAGCACCGTTCAACTGCTCCATCAGGAGACGCCGATGACCCCATCAGCTACCTGATGGGGCTGGCCGACCGCTTTCACTGTACAATGGAAATGGCAACCTTTCTGGCTCTAATGAGCATCGGCGGACCACAACACGTACTACGCAAAGATGCTGAATGGGATGCCCCAACGCGTCAGGCTGTTGAACAGCTCCATAGTGCCTTGCGTAAAAGCTGCATAGACGAGCTCGAATTTGCGCTCAAGCTGTACGCCGCGTGGTCATTAGAGCCACAAGAAGAGTACGTGTTCATTCAACCCAGCGCACTCGCACGCACTTGGCACCAACGTCGTGTTCCCGCGCTTTCCACAGAAATGCATCACGCACTCAATACGCGCATGAACACGTTTTTGCAAGCAGTGCTCCAGGCCACCACTTTCGCCCAGATTCGCGCTCTGGTCGAGCAGTATGAGATCAAAGAGGGTACTGAACACTGGTTGCAAGAGACCGAAAAGGTGTTCTTCTCAGCCCGCCAGGAAGCCTGGGCCAGCACCTTTTTCATCAATTATGGTCTTTTCAGAAGCAAAGTCGAACCTGAACGTGAACGCCTCTTACGCGTTCTTGAGATCAACAAGAAGACGTTTGAACGGCGCCCGCTTCAGTTTGATCTGCTTCATAAGGTACGGCTCCTCTTTGCCTTTGCAAAGTCGCAGCGTAAGGATATCCCAGCCTATCAAATCCGAATTGATAGCGATATTGAGCGCAGATTCCACCAGACATCGCCATCGTATATCGAACTGGCGCGCTTTCTGGCGGAAAAAACACGCACCAATCATGAAACATTGATTTCTACCAACACCACGCCCCGCTTGTTTCTCGATCAAGCTGTCCCAGTCGGGAGCCGCTACCGCTGCCGTGTTGCTACCGCTCCTCCCCATGGGAAGGCTCTTGTTCAACTCAGCGAACGTATCGCCGCTCCACCAGCTATTCAGGAACGGTTTCGCACCTTCACCTACACGAAGGGGAAAAAGAGTACACAAAAAGCACTTGCCCCTGCTACTCCTACCATTCCTGCTGTCCCCTATACACCTTTGTATAAGGCAAATACCATCGCGGGCCTCTTGGATATCAGCACCACTCCTTGTACTGTGGGCGACGTGCTAGAGGTAGAAGTGACGGACTATCTACTTGATGAGTTCTCTCATTCCTATGTCGTCGTGGCAATACCTCCTGAGCTTTCCCGCTTTGAACTCTTCTGTCAACGGTATCAAGTGGGAGATTCACCAAATGTGACGGTATACGGCTATGAAAATTATACGAGCGATCCGGCTCACCCCCGCGTTGCCCTACGGGTACGAGAACAGGTCACGCAACTGGAAATCACCGTAGAGCCAGAGCATATCAGTTTTTTTGATCTCGGCGACACCATTAAAGAGATACCTATTGGCACTACATTACGCTTGCCCATTAACGATATTGATCGAGAACGGGAAGTGGTGACATTCTCATCGCTTTCACTCGTCGAGCTTCATCTCAACATCCAGCTCAATAAACGCTCACCAGGGCTTCTGCAAGAAGATGGCTCGTATGAATTTGATGCCACTATTCGCGGCGAAGCAGCCGACGATACACTGCTGCTGGAACTGCCCTGGCACGCTCCCACCGCCGAGAGTGGTCTGGTCTATATCATACCAACAACCTATAATGCTGTTGAGATAGCACCTTATCAGCTAGGTGACACGGCAAGAGTTCGCCTATCATTTCCTGAACCTTCTTCCTCCAACCTCTTGTTACAGTTTCCTCATGAGGTGAGTCAAGCCATCGACTTACAAACAGGAACACAACGCTTATTCTGGGAACAAAATCGCTTACATTTTCCAGAACGCATGCCCTATGCTACCTATTACTACTTTTCTACCCTCAGCAGTGATCCTGCCTACCAACAGGCACTGCTCCACCTTTATCGCGCAACGCACCAATTCACACTAAACGTGATTGCGCTCAACCCAACGACCAACTTGCTCGCGGCAGCAAGCGATGAAGCGACATCAGCAGAAGATCTGCTCGAAGAGTTGCTGCAAACAAATCGTAGTGGACTTACCTCCACGCCCGATCATACACCAGACAGGCGAGAAGAATCTCTGCTGAGCTATTATGAAACGGAGACACGTGCGATTGGGCGTGTCACCTCCGTCAAAGATTTTGGTGCCTTCGTAGAAATCGAACCAGGCGTGGAGGGGTTGATTCACAAAAGCAAAATGTGGGGCTATGTCACGGACGCACGCAATGTTCTGCAACCTGACGATCAGGTAGAGGTCCTTATCCTGGGGCTGAACGATCAGGGGGATAAGTTAGAACTCAGCATGCACATACCAGAGCTGAACCCGTTGTTAGACTACCAAGAGGGGGAAACCGTTCATGGAACAATCACCAACGTCATAGAACAGGGTGCCTTCGTCGATATCGCACCCGGAGTAAGTGGTTTTGTGCCAAAGAGCAAAATGTGGGGCTTTGTGCCTGACGCGCGCGAGATTGTGCATGCTGGCCAATCGATCAAGGCATTTGTACTTGGTGTCTCCCTCGAAAAGAGCAGTTTGACCCTAAGTATGGAGGTACAAGAGAATGACCCGCTCAATAATTACCAAGCAGGACAAATAGTAAGAGGAAAGATCACTGGTATTCGCCACTATGGTGCCTTCGTCTCCTTTGAGCGTAGCATCAAAGGGCTGATACATAGCCGCTACATCAGTCCTAACCTTGTTGATGCACGCCGCAGTCACCTCAAAATTGGGGAAGAAGTCACTGTGCTGATCGTTCGTGTCAATTGGGAAGACCGTAATCTCGAACTCAGCCTCATCGATGCTTAGTATGAGAGAAGCAAG
>JBBPYR010000213.1:0-38114 GCA_038199755.1 Ktedonobacterales bacterium
CAGCAGCCAGGTTCCTGACGAAAAACTCTTGATCTCCTCCATACGCATGACGTTGGATCTCCCTCCCCAAACGCGCTGAACCCCGTCACGGCACGGCGAGCACCGTGAGGGAGAACCCTTCTCGATAAAGAAAAACAGCTGCTCCTACTCCTGCCTGCCTTCCCCTGGCAGGCAGTCCAGCGGTGCGCCGCCGCTTGGTGCTCACCCTCCTGTTTCTGGGCGCGGTTGGACTCCAGCGCACGTGGGACCTGCGCGGCTATACCGCCGATGGTCTGGCCTTGCTCACTGGTCGAACACACGCCTATGGTTATCGGTATACCGAAGCCTTTTTGTCACAGGTTGCGCATGCTGGTGGTGCCGAACCGTTGACCGATATGTTAGGCCACTGGACGACGCAACTCTGGCATCCTCCAGACGACAACGCCAGCGCGAAGAGCGCTCTGACCTGTTACATCGATGGACACCGTTGTTATTCTCTTCTCAAACAATCTTTTTACTTCTGCATCTTTACAAAACTTTCATTAGTACCGTTTTACGATACTAATGAAAAGTCAATTAAGAGGAGACGCATCGCATTTAGGGATGTATTGACTTAGAAGGGGCAGTAGTCTGATGCTTACGGATCGTCAGGCTACTGCCCCTTCTACCACTCTCACCTTTACCAGCGTACTGCCTACATTGGTATCACCAGATACGCGCCCAACCGCGTGACGATGCGTTACAACAAGAGCAAGGATATACTCTCCTACGCGTGCCGCTGGCTCTGCCCGCACGGAGAGACGATAGAAGCCTTGCACGTTTGCGCTGTGCAGTTCTGCAACCGCGAAATGTGTTCCACTGGTGACACTACGCACAGCGAATTCACTTTCGCTCAAATTCTGGACTCCCAATCCATTCGTATCAATAACACAGAGCGCAACAACAAAGAGCGCTACGGGTTCTTTCTGATCTACAGAGAGGGCAGTAACGGTATAGCTGGCCATGATCATTCCTTCTTTCTCTCATATAGTATTGCCTGTTCAACGGTGTGAATGTACAAAAGATGGCAACCCAAAAACGACTGAACCTACATGAAGGGAGTACGCTAACGTCCTACGGTTATACCTACTCTTTGCAGCCATCCATGAGAAAGGGATCATGTCTCAATAGTGAGGCATAGTGCAGTCGGAGATCAATGGCCTCAAAGATATCGTATTACGATATTATCGTAGCACAAATAGATTCTTCAGTCAAGGCGAACCCATAGTCTAGCGGCAAACTTTCTTGAAGGCGTCACTACGCCTTCTCTGCACTGAAAAAATGAAGGTTACCTGCTTACACTCAATTGTATGGCCTTATTGCCCTGACCGATTCTGTATCATGAGGAACTTCTTGACATATCTCTGCCTTTTGTGTATATTTATATCGTAAAGCGATACTAATATAAAGGGAATGAAGTGTCATCAAGATATCATTTCATCTCATTTATGAAAAACTAAAAGCGGAGAAAATATGTATCACATAAAAAAAGAGGAAGTAGGACGTATGTTTTCCATTGTGTGGCAACGCTTTGTCCATGCATTCAAAAACCTGGGAAACCATGAAGTATTAGGTAAGCTTGGTGATTTTACCGCGAATTCGCGTATGATCCTTCTCTCTTTCCTTGCACTTGGTATTGGCATCATTAGCGCGTTCGTTGCGCTGATTCTGCTCAGGCTCATTGGACTTTTCACCAATCTTTTTTTCTTTCAGCACTGGAGTACCGCTCTTGTCTCTCCTGCTGGCAATAAACTCGGTCTCTTTGAAGTACTTGTTCCTGTTATTGGTGCCCTCATTATTGGCTTCATGGCTCGTTACGGCTCTGAGCGTATCCGTGGACATGGTATTCCTGAAGCGATTGAAGCCATTCTTATCAATGGAAGTCGTGTCGAACCGAAGGTGGCACTCTTAAAACCGCTTTCTTCTGCCATCTCTATCGGTTCTGGTGGCCCCTTTGGAGCTGAAGGACCAATTATCATGACGGGAGGAGCAATCGGGTCGATGATTGCTCAGCTCTTTCATCTCACAAGTGCTGAGCGCAAGATCCTGTTGGTTGCCGGTGCTGCTGGAGGGATGTCGGCTACTTTTGCCTCTCCCGTTGCAGCGGTGTTGCTTGCGGTCGAACTCTTGCTCTTTGAGTGGAAGCCACGCAGCCTGGTCCCTGTTGCACTGTCAAGCGCTGTTGCAGCCATTATGCGGTACTATCTCCTCGGGCCTGGTCCGCTCTTCCCCACTCCACCCCATGCTGCATTTATTGGTGTAGGAGGATTTCTTGGGTGTGTCCTCGTGGGATTGTTCGCTGGTGCACTTGCCGCACTTCTGACAATGGCAGTCTATGCAAGCGAGGATCTTTTCCATCTCTTACCTATCCATTGGATGTGGTGGCCTGCTATTGGTGGCCTGATCATCGGAATTGGTGGCTTGATTTTCCCTCAGGCTCTCGGCGTTGGGTACGATATGATTGGAAGGTTGCTCCAGGGCAATGCAACGACTGGCTTGATACTTGGCATTCTTATCGTCAAATCTCTCATCTGGTCAATGTCGCTTGGCTCAGGAACATCGGGCGGTGTTCTGGCTCCCCTGCTCATGATTGGTGGAGCGCTTGGTGGGGTTGAGGCGCTGTTCTTACCCTATGAGGGTGCAGGCTTCTGGTCACTCATCAGTATGGCTGCTGTTCTGGGGGGAACGATGCGTTCTCCATTCACTGCTCTTGTCTTCGCGCTCGAATTGACGCACGATATGAATGCGCTCTTACCACTACTGATTGCTGTTGTCATTGCGCATGGTTTTACGGTACTGGTGATGCGCCGCTCTATTTTGACCGAGAAGGTCAGTCGTCGCGGCTATCATCTCAGCCGTGAGTATGCAACCGATCCTCTAGAGATTCTGTTTGTGCGCGAGGTCATGCGTACAAATGTCGTTGCACTTTTAGAAACCACGACGCTCAAAGATCTGGCACAGGCGTTGCAGGATACTCCCGATCAGAACCGCATTCAACGCCTGTTCCCCATTCTGGATACAGAGCAAGGCCTTCTTGGCGTGATGACCCGCAAAGAGCTACAGAAGATTCTGCAAGAGCAAGGGAGTCAGAGTGAGGATGATCAATTGAAGAAGCTGGTCCATACTCATCCGGTCGTTTCTTATCCTGATGAGCCACTCCGAGCCGTTGTGTATCGCATGGCTGAATCTGGTTTTACACGTTTCCCGGTGGTTGAACGCGATGACCCACAAAAATTGCTGGGAATTGTCTCACTCGGAGATCTCCTCAAAGCAAGAACGCGCAATTTGGAGGAAGAGCGCCAGAGAGAGCGTGTTCTCCATCTGCGTCTGCTCCTGCCACATCGGACCCGCAGCATAAATTCAGTGAGTAAGTGATGGCTTCTCAAGTCAACAAGCGGTGTCAGAGCAGTATGACACCGCTTGTTGGTACTCCTTTGACGTTGGCGCATCAAGTACAATGAATAAGATTTCATAGATACTGTGTCACTGAAAAGAATATTTGGTATAATCATCACGTATCGTTCCATTTTTATCGGCATGGATGAGAGAAGAATTATGGATGAAGAGAGCATTTCACGCGCTGATTATCAGGCTCTGGCAGAGTTCCGCTATCAGATTCGGCGCATTCTTCGCTTCAGTGAAGAAGCAGCCTATGCCACTGATCTGGAGCCGCAGCAGCACCAATTGTTGCTTGCAATCAAGGGGTTGCCAAAGGGAAGGAAAGCGGCTGTTGGTGAAATCGCTGAGCGGCTCCAGATACGCCATCATAGCACGGTTGAGTTGATTGATCGACTGGTGAAGCGAGGGTTTGTTGAGCGCCATCGTGATGATGAAGATCAACGACGGGTCATTGTGAGCCTTACGCCGCAAGGTGAAGAGATTCTAGCTATTCTTTCCCGACGGATGTTGACCGAGTTGCGCTCAACCGCCTCCGCATTTGTGCAGTCACTGAATGCGCTTCTTGCCAGTACGACCAACGTAGAAGATGTGGCAAGCGAGAAGTAAGGGAATGGATTACCTGTCTCTACTTCCTATTTTTATCCACCTCATCATCTCTGGCAGGCGTTTGCAGCGGTGCCCATAGGGGATATTGCAGACCAGCGAGACGGTTGATGACAATAGCTTGCAGGGTTAACAGTACGACTGCACCCATGAGGAGTAAGAGTTGCCAGGGATGTGTCAAAATACCAAGCGAGATAATGAGCGTTGTTGCTCCCGCTGGTGGATGAGGCGACTTGAGCAACACCATCACTCCAGAGGTAAGACCCAGTGAGAGCGCAGCGGCAATGACACGAGGCCAGGTGACACCAACCACAAGCGCAGGTCCCGTCATCGTCAAACCTGTCACAACGAGACTGAGATATCCAGCGACGACGCCAACCGCGTGCCCAATGATCGTGTTACGCGGAGAAGCACTCGGCGCGGTTGGCGTATAAAAAAACAGAAACGCGGTCGGCCCAAGCGATGGGAAGATGAAGGGAGAACGCGTAATCACCGCTAATATCGACATCAGTCCGATGCTCATGCAGCCATTGAGAAAGCTAAAGAGCGCGAGTATGGGCACGCGAGAACGATGCTGCAAAAGCCACGGCAGACGTACTCGTGTGAAGAGCCCACCCAGGATATCGGACATTTCACCACCAAGCGGGTGGCTACTATCAATACGACTCTCGAAGCGTGGCGTGTGGTCGTTCGTCTCTTTCCCCTGTTGTGCCGATCTCTCGGTATCAGGATCGTGTGTTTCCTGCCCCATGCTCTTCCTCATCTTTACAAACTGTCGTCTCCTACGAAGATACGACTCTCTGATTCTTACAAGCAGGTCCCATCTATGATTCCTCGATGCGCCGACGTGCCCAAAACGCCACGAGCAGCGCGAAGACGAAGCCAAGAAAGCTGACAAGAGCCAACCAGATGAGAGAGTTTGAGCGACCTGAAAGCAACTCGTACAACGCATCAGTCACGAGAAAGAGCTGGGCGATCAAGATAACAGCGACAAGAGAGACCTGGCCCTGCACAATAGCGGTACGGCCTTGCAAACCCAGATAGTTGGGGCCTGGACGTACCCCTCTGCGTCCCATCGGGGGCCGACGCACAACGGGGTCATCAGGATTGGCTTTGTGCCTCTTGTTCATCGCGGCACCACCTTTACCGCATAAATTGTTCCTTCGTGTCGTGCGAGTTGGATCAGTGGCAACGGACGTGTTGGTGGTCCGGCCAATACATTGCCTGTTGAGGCATCAAAGAGACCATCATGACAGGGGCAATGCAGTTTGCCATTCCCCCGATACACCACCGCACACGACAGGTGCGTGCAAACATCGCTATAGGCAACAAGCCCCTTCTTTGGCAGATTGATCAGAATGCCCTGGGCGTACTGATCAGGAAAGCTAAAGACCTTCCATGCATTCTCTGCTAGCTCACCCACCTTTGCGACTGGCACAGACTGCACATTCGCACCTGTGGGCAGGTTCCCAAGAATTGCCAGTGCGCCCGTTGCCAGGAAGAGCGCACCCGATCCCGCGAGCAGAAAACGCAACGTATCGCGGCGCGTCACAATTTCATCTTCATCCCAAGGATAGGGAAACTCTTCGCGCCATTCCTCATGAGCGTTTGGCTGCTCCGCAAGGTCTTCCCTTGCCCCGTGCGGAAGCGGGGAAAGCGCGGCAGATTGGCTGTCTTCTGGATGTATTTCTTGTTGCATCGTGTTCCTCCAAGCAGGTGATTGGTTACGCCCTTGTGGGCACTGGCTCAAGGGGCTTACGTGGTGTCCAGGGTTGTGCTGGAGCCTCGCGCTGTGGAATGCCCGCTGTCTCAGCATCGACCCACGAGCTACTGTTCTGACCCGCCGTCGCTTCAGGAAAAGGAATGTATTTCCCGATATTCGCCTCTTCCACCAGAGCCATCAGGTCTAATTCCTCATCTTGCTCAGTCATCACCACATAGTTGCGTGTTCGCACTTTCTGCCGACCAAAATAGAAGGTGTTGACCGGCTTGGCTCCCTGTTTTGCGCGACCAACATCTATCCACTCCTCGTATGTACCGTAGAAGATCGCCTGTGTCGGACAGACGGTCGCGCACATAGGTCCCTTCCCCTGACTGGTCCGATCATAGCAGAGATTACATTTTTGCATGTAGTGACCAGCTATGTGAAACTTTGGTACGCCAAAGGGGCAGGCATATCCACAGTTTTCGCAGTAAATACAACGCGTCTCGTCTGCCGATTGCACAACACCATCCGGGCTGACCAGAATGGCCTGGGCGGGACACACTTGCGCACATGGAGCTAACGGGTCCTCGCAATGCATACACAGGGTAGGTGACGAGGCTACCGTATCGTGGCGATCAATATAATCGATGTAGATCATACTCTCACCTTTATGGGTATCGCATTCGCGACAGGCTGCTACACACGAGCGACATCCAATACAGCGAGAAGGATCGAGAAAGATTTTTTTTACGGTTGCGACCATGGCTATCCCCTCTAAAATTTTTCACTAGCGTACCGTTGGATTTGGTTTGGCATGCGCCATTGGCAGTTCGTGACGATGCTTACGCGCGGACACGAGCGCTGCCCCATCCAGATCTTTTGCCCATTCGGGCTTCTGCTCCGCTCGTGTGGCGGAGGCGGCACAGACTTTATACTCAGGGATTTTCATCATTGGTTCCAGGACCGGATTGGTTAGTTGGTTGGCTGCCTGTGTATGCCCATAGTGATAGGGAATGAACAGGGTGTCTGGCCGAATAGAGAGGACGACGAGCGCGGGTACCGTCATCTCGCCCCGCCTCGTCCGCACCGTAACCCAGTCGCCATCGGCAATGCCTAGTCTCTGCGCAGTCTGCTCATGCATCTCCACCCAGGGATACGGAGCCTCCTCATTGAGAAACGGGACACGTCGCGTCTGGTTGCCAGAGAGATAATGATAGATGACACGCCCGGTTGTGAGCACCAATGGGTAGTCAGCGTCTGGCTCCTCGGCAGGTGGGATGTAGGGAATGGGATGGAAGCGTGCTTTGCCATCGGGGAAGCCAAAGCGCTCTTCAAAGAGTCGCGGTGTGCCCGGATGTTCCTCAGTCGGACAGGGCCAGAAGACACCGTTTTGCTCCTCAATTTTTTCGTAGGTAATACCCCAATAATCGGATTTCGCACCTCTGGTGCAGAGACGCAGTTCGTTGAAGATGTCACGCGCCGAGTGGAAATTGAAGTATTCACCCTTGCCAAGGCGTCGCGCGAGTTCACAGATAATCTGCCAGTCCACGCGTGCCTCGCCTGGCGGATCAACCGCCTTGTTATACTTAATAACGCGTCCTTCCAGATTCGTCACCGTCCCCTCATCTTCGGCCCACACAGACCCTGGTAGCACAATATCGGCCAGTTCCGCCGTCTCGGAGAGGAAAAAATCGGTGACAACAAACAGATCTAATCCTCGCAATGCTCGCTCGACTGTATGCTGATCGGGTAAAGAGACCATCGGGTTCGAACAAATCATGAAGCAGGCGCGAATCTCTTGGCGCAGCATGGCGGGAATCATCAAGGTCGCGGGATAGCCTGCATGAGGCAAGTCCTTCTCGTCGATACCCCATACAGAGCAGATATATTTCCGATCCTCTAAATCATCAACGTCACGACACCCCGGCAATTGTGAGGCTTTCTGACCCATCTCACGCCCTCCCTGCCCGTTGCCCTGTCCAGTCAAGGTGCCATAGCCCGCCCCGGGTCGTCCAAAGTTGCCAGTTGCCAGAGCCAGGTTAATCGCGGTCACTCCATTATCGACGCCCTTACTCTGGTGTTCCAGTCCACGGGCCTGATAGAGCAGGGCGGCACTGGCACTGCCATACATACGAGCGGCCTCGATGATAGTTTCAGGACGTAGCCCACAGACTTTAGCCACCCGCTCCGGTGGGTATTGTGCGACAAGAGCCTTTGTCTCCTCCCAATTCATGGTACGCTCACGAATAAAGTCTTCATCTATGAGCCCTTCTTTGATGATGACATGCAGCATCCCGTTGAGCAAGGCCGAATCTGTTCCGGGGCGTAATGGAAGAAAAATATCTGCGGTGCGTGCAATTGGGGTCTGGCGTGGATCAGCAACAATCAATTTACAGCCACGATCTCGCGCTTGCCAGAGATAGCTCGTGATGATGGGAAAGCACTCGCCCACATTCGCGCCAATGACAAAGATACAATCCGTGTGCAACATATCGCTCACAGGATTGGCTGCGCGGTCAATACCTAGCGACCGCTCATTGGCTCCTGTCGCCGAAGACATGCATAGGCGACCATTGTAATCCGTATGTCGCGTGCCAAGCGCAACACGGGCAAACTTGCCCATCAAATAGCATTTCTCATTCGTCATCGACGAGCCGCTGTAGATTGCAGCAGCATCGTTGCCATAATCAGCCTGAATAGCACGCAAGCGTTGTGCGATAGTATCGAGCACTTCATCCCAGCTTGCACGCTCTAATGGGCTCTCTTTCCCACCTCGACGCATCAATGGGTAGGTCAAGCGATCAGGATGGTTCACCGTCTGATACGCTGTTGTCCCCTTGGGACAAAGCATGCCCCGGTTCAACGGAAAATCCTCACGAGGCTCTACTCCGACGACCTGACCATGCGCGACTTTCAGATACATCCCACATTGTACACCGCAGTAGCAGCAATGGGTCGGGACATAACGCTCTATCTGCTCATCAGACTTCCAGCGTGGAATGGCCTGCTCACCTGGATGGAAGTCAAATGTCTCGCCCTGCCGTTGTCGGCGACGATGAAATATGCTTTTGTCAACGCTCATTGGTTGTTCCGTTCTCTAAGATAAGCTGAAACGTATAAAAGACAGAGATGTTGTGTTCCCAATAAGATGCTCATAGGAACTGATTGCCATTGCGACCGAGTGCAGCGAGATTTGCCTGTCCACGCATCACACGCTTGCAGGTTGGGCACAGGTCTTGCCACCAGAGGAGCCCAGTAGCTTTTTCTTCAGCAATGCTCCCTTTTTCTTGTGCCACTGGGGTCTCATGCAAGGTGTAGTTCTCACCAACGTCGTAGAGCGTCTTCTTCAGGTCTTGAATGAAGCGCAGCGGCGCAAACTCTTCTGCACAACGGGCGCACTTTTGCATCTCTGTCCCCTCACCAGTGCGCCAGTACAGCTCGATCCCAACCGTCGCAGGACGCTCAATGAGGTGAAAGAACTTCCCAAAGGGCAACGAGATGAGCCAGAGGACGACCACTGTTTCATGCGTGAGTGAGATATACCAGTAATAGGCTCCTCCTAGCCAGGTGCTATCGGCGGTGAGCGCAAGGCCACTCACCGCGATTGCCATGAGCAATGCCAGTGGAACGATATCGAAGCCGAAACGCTGTACTGAGATGAGCGCCAGATCATGGAAACGCCGATGAAATGCCAGAAGCAGCCCTATGACCAGGATGAACGAGGTAAAGTCCAGACCATGAAAGAGCATGAAGGCAATAAATGAGTCGACCGGAACAACAAGGGAGGGAAATCCGAAGATCCAAATCTGGTAGAGACCAAGTGGGGTCTGTGTAAAGCGGAGCCACCCGAAGGTGAGTGGGAACGTAATCGCGCATGAAAGGATGACACCCCAGAAGAGACATTGATGTGTTATCCAACGGTACATGCTGCGCCGCCGGATAAACTGTTGCGCAAAGAGGTCAACGATTGCCTTCGGAATGAGGAGTGAATACCGACGAAAGTTTTCAGTGGAGAAAAAGAGTCGCCAACTTCGTCGCCAATAGCGGCCTGTAGGTGGACGGGCAAGCCAGAATGCATACTTATAGGTCACCGCCGCTATCGCGAAGATCGACCCTACCGCATACCCGACGAGCGCTGCATCAAACCAATGGAAGCCGCGCGACCCCACTGCAATCAGGACGATGAGCAGGAGTGCCGCCACAATCCCAGCCAGAAGCGAACGTGTACGCAGCCCCACAGAAGTCGATGAAGCGCGGACGCCGTGAACATGGTCCCTACCAGTGACAATCTCATTAACCGAAGTTTCATTTGAGGGCGTAACAGGGTGTTCCATGTCAGTATCCCTTTCGGTCGTTCGATACCTCTTGACTGGAATGTGTTGCCGCTTTAGGCATTCGCGTGACCAACGGAGCCTGGCCGTGCATATCGTCCTGCTCCAAACCCTGGCGCAGAGACGAGGGACTGGGTGTCATAATCAGAAGCATCACGGCATCCGTCTGCGCGAGTACACTATGCGAAACCTGTGCCTCGACCTGAAGTACCATCCCTGCTCGCACTTCGATGCTACGATGGGCCACAGTACATATGATGTGACCACGCAGTGCCTGTATCAGAATTTGGCTGGAGGTGCGATGCTCCTTCAGGTGTTGCCCTGCTCTGAATGCGAACTGAACCATGCGTGCCGCGCCAGTATCTGAGAGAACCTGGACTGCTGGCCCCTCTTCACGAAAATGCGTCAGCGTGCGTATATCGAAGAGGATGAAATCACCAGCGGCTGCTTGCCCCTTTTCCTCTGCTGGCTCTTCAGGTGTTTCTGGGAATGAACTCATGATGCTTCTCCTTATTTAAGAATAGGAATCTGACCAAACACATGCCTTGCACAACTCTTTCTGCTCTATCAAGCATAAACGGCACACTGTCCAATTGAATGTGATGTAAGTCACATTCCCAAGCTAAGAGCGTCCTACGTAAGAGGGCCGATGCTATTCACAAAGCAGGCCAAAGATTGATTGCCAGACAGAGGATCAGTGCCAGGCCAGTCGGGCCGGAGAGCGCAAAGAATACTTCGGAGCCCGGAAGCACAGACCCTGGTAACAATGAGCCAACTCGCAGGAGCACGGCAAGGTTTCCCAGGAGAAGCGTTGCCGTCACGAGCCGGGGCGAGCGGATCGCTTTACTAGATAAGCCAGGTAGCATACGTACAGCAATCCCGCAGATCAACAGGGTAATAAAACCAATCGCGAAACTGTGCCGGATGACATCGACTGTGACTGGTAGTGCCTTGAACAGAAGTACGGCGATGCCGTCTATAGCCATAAACATTGCGCCGAGCGATCCCCACAGGTAGGCGGTCCCAATAAGGGCCACATACGGACCATACCTGCGTCTTTCCTCTTGTGTGCGTTGCCGAACACGCTCCACGAACTTTTCTGGATGCGGAGCAAGTGCAACTACCTGCGGCGGCAATTGTGCCCTATTTCGCATCAAATACAGAAAATACCCCGTAAAGGTCAGCATCACCATCCCAATTGCCAACATCCCCAATCCACTCAGAGGCGCGAACAACATGCCTTGTAGAAAGAGACCGAGCAGCCAGGAGATCAATCCGCCAAAGTACACCAGGGCGAGTATCCTGAGTAGTCGAGGGGGGAACGGCTGGATGTGCGCGTAAAGTGGTAGCATACGCGCAGACATTGCCAATGCCACAGGGACCAGAAATCCGAACAGACCAAGTGTGATATTTGTTTCGTCCCCGGTTGTTGGAACCAGACCCCCGTTGGTGAGCGCTGTAATACAATTGAACAGATTCAAGAGCGCTGCTAGTGAAAGTCCAACAAAGGCACCAAAAATAAAGGGCGCAATGGAGCGAACTCCCTCTACTGTGCTTTTCGTTGCTGATGTACGCGAAGCAGTGAGCACAAGCAACAGAAAGAGAGTTGGCAACGCGAGTGCTTCCAATGCACCACTCAGTACCAACAAGATTTTCCAGAGCACCCAGCCAGTTACGACAAGCAATGGTTGACTGAGCATGCGTAGCAGCAGGCTAGAAACTTGTGCGCCTAAAATCCACGGTAGGAGAGCAGGCCGCACAAGTGGTATCCCGCGCAGGCGTGGCAAAAAGTAGAGCGCAATCCCTGCTACAAACAACGCCGCCCAACCAAATACCTGAAGATGTCCGTGAGTTTGCACAAGTGCTTCCCACCACAGACCCAGAGGAACGCCAAAGAAAGGGGTGAGGGTGAGCACGGTGGCGAGTGCAAAACCGCCTCCACTAGCAAGAAGCAACGCGGAACGCAGGTAGGGCGCAGTACGCGCAAACGAGACGTGGTTCCGCTGATCAGTACTTACCAGGGGGAATGAATGCATACTGTTTCTTTCCCTTCTTTGTGAACAAGGTCATCAGTTGATTAGTGACGAGAGAGACACACCATCCACTCGTCGCGTGCAACCTGTTGCGTCTCATAGAGAAAGCCCTGTGCTCGTAAAACGTCATAGAGCGGGATGGGTTCAAATGGGGCAATGACGACGAATGCTTCCCCAGGCTTGATGGTTTGCGCCGCTTCCATCATGCGTACATACGGCTCCCCATCATGTTCCACGTCAGGTCGCACATCAAGGAGGATTGTTGCAGTTGCTTTCCAAATGGCGAGTAGTTGTTCCATCATCGGCACTCCTTTCCGGGAAAGCGTCTCAGGCCACACAGAAACACACGCACAGGTCTCTGGCGTTATCGTCACGTTCGGACCTACAATACACTGTATACAGAACATTATAGCCGCATACATCTACAGGGAAATGTGATGTAAGTCACAAGCCAAGTATGAGGATGCACATTGCACACGCAATCGTCGTTTTGTGCTCTGCCACGCTTGCCCCACAAACAAAGCGTGCTCCGTTCCGAGGAGGAAACAGGGCGATGGAGAGAGTACTGTGTACATCTTGATTATAGACAGGAAGGCAGGTGCAGTGCATCTTCAAGAAGGAGGGTATATGCCTGTTCACGTCGAAGCACTCCGTAAGATACCCTTGTTTGCTCTCCTGAATGCAAACAGCCTGGCACAGGTCGCAGCAATGACCAGAGAGCGACACTATGAGCGTGGCGATCTCATTGTACTGGAAGGTGAATCAGGTGGCGCATTGCATTACGTGCATTCAGGCCTGGTCAAAGTCTTCAAACTGTCAACAGGGGGCAAGGAACAGGTCCTCTTTCTGGCGGCAGGAGGCCACACCTTCAATGACGTACCTGCACTCGATGGCGGCCCTAATCCCGCGAGTGCGGCAGCCATGGAGCCAAGCATCGTCTATGCGATTGGGCCTGCGGAACTGAGCACGCTCATCGTGACACAGCCTGAGGTAGCTACAGCGATGGTACAAACGCTGGCCAGCAGATTACGCCACCTTGTGGCCCTGATAGAGGATCTTTCCTTACGCCCAGTCATCGCACGTGTGGCCAAGATTCTGCTCGATCAGGAGGGTGCGTCGCAGGAAGGGCGGCAGGCCTATCGCTTAACACAGCAGGAAATGGCGGCATTAGCAGGGACAGCACGCGAAGTGGTTGGGCGAGCACTCAAAGAAGTCGAGGCTGCCGGAGCCATTAAGATGTGCCAGGGACGTGCAGTCGTTGTGAACTGCGACCGACTCCGCCTATTTGTGTCGCGTGAAACGGATTCTGCCAGCAGGAGATGAACGGTGAATAAACGCGAGAAGCCCTTCCTACATCTTGGCGTACAGTGTGCGCATCAAACGACTGGTCAAGCCGGGGCTGGGTTTCTTTCCCGTGGAGACGGTATGAAACACGGAACATCGATACGAGAGCATGAACATTTTAAGAAAAGGACAGGTGCAAGTGTGGGAAAAGAGAAAGGTGGCTGAAAAACCCTCTCTCTTCCCCACTTTTACGGAAATTTAAGCTCGTCAATACCTTAAGTTGACAATACCCTTTGTATGCAAAGGATGTTCGGGTTTACATCGCGGCGAAGATAGCGGCAATGCCCTGGCCTCCACCGATACACATGCTGACCAGCGCATACCTGCCTCCGCTGCGACGGAGTTCGTACAGGGCCTTCACCGTCAAAACACAACCGGTGGCACCGAGGGGGTGCCCAAGCGAGATACCACTGCCATTGGGATTTGTGCGATCCAGTGGTAGGTCCAGTTCCTTTATGACGGCCAGAGCCTGGGCAGCGAAGGCCTCATTGAGCTCAATCACATCCATGTCTTTGATGCTCAGCTTGGCTCGTTCGAGCACCTTGCGGATGGCCGGGACCGGTCCGATGCCCATATACTT
This sequence comes from Ktedonobacterales bacterium, assembly GCA_038199755.1. GTDB lineage: Bacteria > Chloroflexota > Ktedonobacteria > Ktedonobacterales > Ktedonobacteraceae > JBBPYR01. Next base: position 14,014 of record JBBPYR010000213.1, read on the forward strand.
CGGGTCTACCCCGGCATGCGCATAAGCGACCAAGCGACCCAAAGGCTTCAAGCCGCGTCGTGCTGCTTCGCTGCCCTCCATCAGCACTACTGCTGCTGCGGCATCATTGATACCCGAGGCGTTGCCTGCTGTCACCGTTCCATTACTCTTGAAGGCCGTGCGCAACTTCGCCAACTTCTCCAGCGTCGTATCAGCCTTGACGTGTTCGTCGTGCTCAAAGACCACGGTCTGTCCCTTAACCTTGGATGCAATCGGCAAGATCTGCTCCTTGAAGTAGCCTGCTTTAATCGCTGCTGAGGCCCGTTGGTGGCTTTGCAGTGCCAGCTCATCCTGAGCCTGCCGGGTGATGCCCCACTTTTCCGCGACATTCTCAGCGGTCACGCCCATATGACAATCGTCAAACGGGTCACTGAGGGCACCCACCATAGCGTCGATCAGCTTGCCGTCGCCCATGCGTTGACCCCAACGGGCGTTCGACACCCAGTACTGGCTACGGCTCATGACTTCGGCTCCACCGCCGATCGCCACCGTTGTGTCCCCCATGTAAATGGTCTGGGCCGCCGAAACAATCGCTTGCAGGCCGCTGCCACACAAGCGGTTGAGGGTGAGGGCTGGGGTTTCTTTGGAAAGGCCGCCGTTGATAGCCGCCACACGCGCCAGGTACATGTCATGGACATCGGTATGGATCACATTGCCGAAGACCACGTGCTCCACCTCTTCTGGCTTGATACCTGCTCGCTTGACCGACTCGCGGACAACTGCGGCGGCTAGTTCAGTTGGAGGCTTGTCCTTCAATCCACCGTTATAATCTCCAATAGCCGATCAGGTACGAGTAAGGCGACGTGGACAAGCTGGAACCTCCTGGCATGTTAGGTGAAGGTGCAAGGGAAATGGTGCTCTCTGTATCGTGCCATTGATCGTGATGGCAACGCGAGTTGATTCTATGCTCTCGCGAGACCTTGCGTTGCCAAGCACAAGTGAAACGCATCATTTTCTGAAGCATACATTCCAGAACGCCGTCAAGTCCTGGACCTGCCACCTAAACGGCTCTGGGTCACGGAACATCGCGTAGAAGAAAAGCAGTGTCCCAAGTGTTTTCACCTCACCCGCGCCAGTTTTCCAACTGAGGTGAAGGCCCCAGCACAGTATGGAATGGGCATCCGGTCGGTCGCGACCTATCTGATGGAAGGCCAAGTGGTGCCCTACAGCCGTGCCAGTCAACTGTTACAGGAACTGCTCGGCCGTTGCTCTCTCTATTTTTAATTTTGATGATTCTCATTTTTGAGTCGCTTCCAGGCAAAGAAACCGATGATGCCGAGAACCCCTGCGGCTCCCAGGAGTACTTCTGTACGCAAGGAAGCTTGCAGTGCTCCAGGACTCTGGGTGTAGTTTTTCTCTGGATATGAACCCATGGGTCCGTTACTGCCTTCGTGCATTGCCATCTGAAGCACCTGGGCGATGTGTAGGGCTTGCCTATCTGTTGTTTGCTCGATCTGCTCACGGCAACTGAAGCCATCAGCGATAATGAGAGTGTCTTTCTCCGCCTCGCGTACAGCAGGCAACAAGACGCGTTCACCTGCCTTGATCGAGATATCATAGTGCTCTTTCTCAAAGCCGAAGGCACCCGCCATACCACAACAGCCAGAGTCAAGCACCTCGAAGTCGAGGCCAAGTTTTGTTAAGAGTGCCTCTTCATCTGTCAACTTCATCACGGCCTTGTGATGACAGTGTCCATGAACGATCGCTTTCCGTTGCAGTTTTGGCGGTTGATAATGTTGTGCCTGGGTCTCTAGAAATTCGCTGAGCAGAAATGACTGCTGCGCCAATCGTCGTGCATCCTGGTCGTGTGGCAAAAGATTCGTAAGTTCATCGCGAAAGACAGAAACACAGCTCGGTTCCAGACCAACGAGTGGAATGCCTGCTTCGATCTGCGGATGCAGCGTCTCCAGGATCTGATGCAGTAGATGCTCTGCCTGATCAAGGAAGCCATAGTCATAGAGCGGACGGCCACAGCAGAGCGATTGTTCTGGCACGATGACTTGGTAGCCAGCCGCTTCAAGCACTTCAACGGCGGCAATGGCCGTTTCTGGATGAAAGTGGTTGTTAAAGGTATCGGGCCAGAGAATCACTTGAGGCATTCCCACATTGCGGAGGCCGCGTGTATGGAACCATTGCTTAAAGGTTTGCGGCGCGAACTTCGGAATCGTGCGTTGCTGAGCGAAACCACCCAACGTCTTCATAATGCCACTGAACGGTGGTGTCTGCGCGAAAAAATTTACCATCCCTGGTATGAGCGAAGCCAGCCGTGCCCACCAGTAAATGAGGCCCATGCTGTATCCGGTAATTGGACGTAATTTTCCTTCATAATAGTGAGAAAGAAATTCAGCCTTGTAGGTTGCCATATCGACGTTGACCGGGCAATCGCCCTTGCAGCCTTTACACGCCAGGCACAGATCCAGCGCATCTTTGACATGCTCGTCATGCCAGCCATCCTTCAGGGGATCTCCTTGCAGCATCTCAAAGAGCAGATGCGTACGTCCTCGCGTCGTGTCTTTCTCCTCGCGTGTAACCATGAAGCTGGGGCACATGGTCCCACCTTCTGTGCGGCGACATTTGCCAACGCCGACACAGCGCGTCGTTGCCCGCGCGAAACTTCCCTGATCCTCTGGAAACTGGAAATGCGTCTTCACAAGCATAGGATCATACTGGGGACCAAGGCGCAGATTCTCATCCAGACGATAAGCATTGACCACTTTGCCAGGATTCATCTTCCAATCGGGGTCCCAGATCGACTTAAACTCACGAAATGCCTCAACCAGCTCATTGCCAAACATCTTTGGCAAGAGTTCTGCCCGTGCCTGTCCATCCCCATGTTCACCGGAAAGCGAACCGCCATAGCTCAGGCAAATATCCGCCGCCTCTTCCACAAAATCGCGGTAGTTCTTTGCTCCCTGCACCGTCTCAAACTCAAAGTCGATGCGCGTATGCACACAGCCCTGTCCAAAATGGCCGTAGAAATCGCTCTCATAACCATACGTGTCAAGAAGTTTACGCAAATCTCGCAGGTAGTTCCCCAGGTGTTCTGGTGGTACCGCAGAATCTTCCCATCCAGTCCACGCCGTCTTTTTGCCTGGCACAAAGGCCGTATCCGCCAGTGCAGACTCGCGGATCTGCCAGATCTTCTCGGCCTCCTCCGCTTTATCAAATAAACGCATGGAGGGCGCGGCACGCTTCTTTCTAAGAGCCTCCATTAACGTGTGAGCCTTGTCGTTTGCTTCCTGTTTGTTCTCGCCGCCAAATTCAACCATTAACCAGCCACCGCCATCGGGAAGTCGAGATACATCCGAAGCATGTAATCCCTTGCGCCGCATATCCTCGACGAGTCCTTTGTCAAAGCCTTCCAGGCCAGTCGGCTGATGCGACATAATCTCGACGACCGCATCGGCGGCAGTCGAGGAATCGGGATAGCCCAGGACAAGCAAGGTACGGGCAGGCGGACTATAGACCAGGCGTGTCGTCGCTTCAAGCACGACAACGCAGGTACTCTCTGTGCCAACCAGGGCACGGGCCACGTTAAAGCCATTCTCTGGCAGGAGTTCGTCAAGGTTATAGCCGGAGACACGACGAGGAATCTTTGGATAGCGTTTGCGAATCTCGTCAGCATAGCGATCACGTAATGCTTTGAGCCGCGCATAGATCTCGCCCCGTCTACCACCTTCTGCAATGATGAGCTCCAGTTCTTCCTCGCTTGTTCTGCCCACGCGCATACGGAGCCCATCGTAGGTCAGGATCTCCAATTCGTCGATATTGTCGGCGGTGCGACCAGCCATGACGGAATGCACCCCACAGGAATTATTGCCGATCATGCCACCGAGGGTGCAGTGATTATGGGTAGCGGGATCGGGCCCGAAGGTGAGATGATGCTGTTCGGCTGCTTTGCGTAGATGATCAAGAATGAGACCCGGCTGTATCTGTGCCTGTTTCTTGGCGGGATCAAGCGCGAGAATGTTGTGCAGGTACTTCGACATATCGATCAGGACCGCGATATTGCAGCCCTGACCAGCCAGGCTCGTGCCACCACCGCGCATCACAAGAGGAACGCTGTATCTATAGCATGCTGCTACTGTCTTGACCACCGCATCGATATCTCTAGGGATAACAACACCGATGGGAACTTGGCGATATTGCGAGCCATCGGTGGCATAGAGGGCACGGGCACCATCATCAAAGCGTATTTCTGCGTTCACGTCGTTCTGCAGATCCTGTAACAGCCCACTCACATCGAGGGCTGTGGTGCTCATCGGGCCGCCACGCACGTTACTTTTTTCGATATGCGTCTGCTTATTTTCGTTGAAAACGACGAGTGGTTTCACGGACGCGTTCCTCTCTTTCAAAAGCTCTCTCTTCAATGATCTATCTAAACTGCGTAGCGTTCGGCATCAGCTCGTTTAAACGTTAATCCTATACCGGGCCGTGACAGATCCGGGCGCAAAGCCCCCTGCTCTGGCTTGATCACCCCATCGAAAAACATCTGCTCGATGCGTACATGATCGTGAAAGTATTCCATATGGCGGAAATTGGTCACTGCGCAGGCTGGATGCACATGCAATGCTGGTCCACAATGCGATGACAAGTCGAGCGAACGTGCTTCACATAAAACACCTGCACGAAGAAAACCAGTGATGCCTGCACAGCGCGTGGCATCTGCTTGCAAGACATCGACGGCTTCGGCCTCCAGCATATGCCGGAAGTACCAGGAATCGTAGCCGTATTCGCCTGCCGCAATATCCATTCCTGCCGGGGCACGGTCTCGGATCAGGTGTAACCCGGCCAGATCATCAGAAGAAACCGGCTCCTCGAACCAGGTCACACCGTAGTCAGTAGCGAAAATCGTAGCGAGGGCCAATGCTTCTTTGCGGCTATAGGCTCCATTGGCGTCAACAAAGAGTTCGGTATCAGGTCCGATAGCTTCGCGTGCTTCTGCAACTCGTCGAGGATCGGCGGAGGCATCGGTTCCGATCTTCATCTTCACACGTGGAATACCCTGCTCAACCCAGCCGCCAAGTTGTCCTTGCAGTTGTTCGCGTGAATAAGATGTAAAGCCGCCGCTGCCATAGATCGGTGCAGATTCACGCACTGCCCCAAGGAGCGTAACAAGGGGAAGATCGAGCAAACGCGCTTTGAGATCCCATAACGCTGTATCAACAGCCGCAATCGCCATCGAAGCAATACCGGGTCGTCCGAGATTGCGGATCGATTGCACCATTGCCAGCCAGCAGCCAGATATATTCATGACATCGCACCCCACCACCACCTTTTCCAGTAATTCTTGAATCACCTTCCCGGTCGCGGCATCGGCGTAGGTATAGCCGATGCCACATGTGTTGCCTGCGTACGCCTCAACCAGAACCATCGTCGTCTTGTCCCAACTATAGGTGCCATCCGCCTCTGGCGAGTCGGTTGGCACGGTATAGGCGGAGACAGCAAGCCGTTCGAGAGTGACACCATTATTCCCGAATCTCGTGTTCGTCATATCCTGCATCTCCTTCCTTTCAGCCAGATGAGTGAGAAACACGCACTGCGAGAACAGCATCTCCGGCTGATTATCAAGAACGTTCTCTTCTATGGCTTAGCCCTTATGTGGCAGGATACCTTCAACAACGCTCTTCACCGATTCTTTGATGATATTGCCTTCGTTTGGATCGCCTTTCAGCAGAGCAGAAGCATAGTTTTTCGCTTGCTCAAAGCTGATATGGGGTGGTATCGTGGTCACATCACCAGTGACATACGCCTCGAAGACCACAGGGCGGTCAGCCGAGAGCGCGGCATCCCAGGCAGCTCCAACGTCTTCCGGTCGATCGACACGAATACCCTTCAGACCGATTGAATCGGCATAGCCAGCATAAGGGAAATCGGGAATATCTTGCGTCGTCTCCAGCTTTGGATCGCCAGCTTCGATACGCATTTCCCAGGAAACCTGATTGAGGTCGCGATTATTGAGGACGAGGAAGATCAGGCGAGGATCACTCCATTGCTTCCAGTACTTTGCAACCGTAATCATCTCATTCATGCCGTTCATCTGCATCGCTCCATCACCAGTGAGCGCTATCGGCACACGATCGGGATAAGCAAACTTGGCCGCAATGGCATAGGGGACGGCAGGGCCCATCGTCGCAAGACTACCTGAAAGAGAACCCATCATACCACGGCGCATCTTGATAATACGTCCATACCAGTTCGTTGCCGTTCCAGCATCCCCACTGAGAATGGCATTGTCAGGCAGGCGCTTGGAAAGCTCCCAGAAAACACGTTCTGGATTAAGAGGATCGGCCTTTTCCATTGAGCGTGCCTCGACCACCTTCCACCAGTCATGATAGTCCGCTTCAATCTTTTCGCGCCAGGAACGATCTGTCTTACGCTGCAGGTATGGAATGAGCGCACGTAGCGTCTCGGTGCTATCACCAATCAAGTTCAGTTCCATTGGGTAGCGCAGACTCAGATTGCGTCCATCTATGTCAATCTGGATACCCCGTGCCTGTCCCTCTTTCGGCAAAAATTGTCCATAGGGGAAGGTCGAGCCAATCATCAGGAGCGTATCGCAGCCCATCATCATGTCATAGCTGGGCTTTGTACCAAGCAAGCCAATACAGCCCGTGACAAAGGGGAGATCATCGGGAAGAACCTGTTTGCCCAATAATGCTTTTGCTACACCGCAACCAAGCAGGTCTGCAACCTCGATTACTTCATCGGCAGCATGTTTTGCCCCGATACCAACAAGGATGGCGACTTTTTTGCCCTCATTGAGAATATCAGCTGCACGCTGGAGATCAGACTCAGTCGGGACAACGCGAGGTGTCGAATAACCGATACCAGTATGAATCGTATTTGCCATGTGAGGTGGTGCCTCAACTGCATCCATCTCTTGCACATCTTTTGGAATGATGATGCAGGTGACGGAACGTTCGGTCGTGGCAATGCGCATCGCACGATCGACGAGTTGGCGAATCTGGACCGGGCTAGACGCCATATAGACGTATTCACCTGCTACGTCTTTAAACAATGAGACCAGGTCAACTTCTTGTTGATAGTTACCTCCTATGGCCGTTGTCGCCGATTGACCAACAATTGCGACTACCGGACGATGATCCATTTTCGCATCATAGAGGCCATTTAAGAGGTGAATAGCCCCTGGACCAGACGTTGCCAGGCAGACACCAACTTCGTCCGTAAACTTGGCATGGGCGGTTGCCATAAACGCTGCCATTTCTTCGTGACGCACCTGCACAAACTCAAAGAGATCCGGGTGACGCCCCAGTCCTCCCAAGATACCATTGATTCCATCGCCGGGGTAGCCAAAAATACGCTTGACTCCCCATTGTGAAAGTCGTTCCAACAGAAAATCGCTGACTTTAGCACTCATCTCGTATCTATCCTTCTTTCCTCAATATAGAGATCAGCAAAAAGAGTTGTTTTCAGTAAAATTTGCTCTCCTGTTGATCTGAAGATGTAGCTCTTGCATCTAAATCTCTCTATAGCACGCTGCTGGGCCAGAATATGTGACAGGAGAGAGAAAGCTACCACTCAAAAATCCCTTGAAGCTTTCGCGTCCTAAAAACGGTGCCAAAGGGGTCTGTGTATGTTTTTGTTCCGTCTTCAAGGTATGTTAATAGCATAGAGTCACCCGGTTATAATTCGGTAAGTATTCTCTTCTATTCTGAGGAACTTCTGTTGTCTGTGTCGCCGCCATGATTTGTCGACAATTGGGTAGCCAGACATGAAAGTCTGTTCCTCATCAATCACGCTTTCGACTGAATTCATCCTTACCCATTTTTAACCAAACATTTTTCTACTGAAGACAAACAAAATGGCAAATGAAGAGGTATGACTAAGATCCTGGTGAAAATGTGCATGAGAACAAAGCTTTGTTCTCATGCACATTTTCACCAGGATCTTAGGGGTAGCACCTATTATGCGAGAATCACGCCATCATAAAAGGCGTGATTCTCGTTTTCTTTTGGCAAACGCAGATACGAACTAGTATGCGAAAGTCAGGGAGAGAGGCACGTTACCGTATATTAGCTCTACAGGCCGATAGAGTGGAAATCATGGAATATATTTGAGATCGAGATGCGAACGTAATCAAGAGAATCCACAATAAGTAGTATTCGCGCACGCAGTTACGTAGTGGTTTTCTCAGAGATGAGAAAGCCACTACGTAACAATGTTTGTGTCAGGACTCAGAGATATCTTCATTATAGGTTTGAGCTGCCTTCTTTCCCAATGTCGTCAGGAATGATTGTGAGAGGGGTGTCTCACTTTCTTTTCCTGTCCTCCTATCAAAACCCTCAGCTTGCCCCGCTTTTGGTAAAAGACGGTTTACTATGCTGAGTATGTTGATGGTGAGCTGAGGCATGACGCCATGTACAAGTGCGAGCATTTTTGCAGACAACGTCAGTGTGATCTCTACTTTGTGACTTTGCGTTGCTCGCACGATGTGTTGCGCGGCTTTCTTCGCACTCATTGAGAGCAAGGGAAGGCTGTCGGCTATGCTGAACCACGTATACTCGGCGTGATGCTTGCCTTTGAAGAGTGCATTCACAGGCGAACCAGTTCGCATCAGTCCTGGCGTCACTGTCACAACATGTATGCCTTCTTTGACAAGTTCAGCATGCAGACCCTCTGAGAAGCCTGTGAGGGCAAACTTTGCGCTGGAATAGGGCAAGAGATGAGGCACGCTCACCTTGCCACCAATTGAAGAGATATTCACGATGGTGCCGCTCTTTCGCTCAAGCATCTGAGGAAGCACTGCGAATGTTGAGTACACAGGTCCCCAAAAGAGGACATTCATACTCTCCTCAAAGTCATTCAGTGTTTGCGCTAAGAATGGTCCGACAGTAATAATGCCTGCATTATTGACAAGAATATCTACGCGCCCATAGTGTGTCGTTACTTGTTCCACCAGATGTTGGACTTGCTCACGCTGCGTCATGTCACACAGGATAGCAAGTACCTCAGCCCCTTGATCAGCGAGGTGCTGTCGCGCTCGTTCCAATTCCTGCTCATCACGTGCGGATAGAACGAGCCGTGCTCCTTGAAGCGCATATTCCTCTGCGAGAGCTAATCCTAGCCCACGAGAGCTGCCAGTGATAAGGACGACCTGTCCATGCATATCAACAGCTTTTCGCCGTGCAAACCTCCAACTGGTAAACAAGGTTTTTGCGGTGGTTACTACGGTCGAAGCAGTTCTTGTACGTTTAGAACTCATCTGATGTCTCCTCTTTCCCTTTGTCACCAACCATGTCTTACACCTCTGCACCCTTTCCGTAGTACATGGTGTCTTCACGTGATCCCCCCTGACCCGCGCCTACGGTATCATAGTGTTCTACCAACTCGATTGAACGCAAGTACTTCACCATTTTGTATCCAAGCACTGTCTCAACACGAAGCCGAAGCGGTGCCCCATGTGGGATGGGAACCGGCTCATCATTGAGTTCATACGCCAGGATCGTCTGTGGATGCTTCGCAAGCTCAAAATCAATGACCTCATAGAAGGGATCATAGTTTTTCCCATCAAGGCTGTGCTCATCAAGACCATACGAGGTAAAGACAAGATACTTTGCCTCGGTAAGCGGTTGGCAACGTTCCAGAATTTCAGTGACGCACACTCCCGTCCACTTTCCAACTCCCGACCAACCCTGAATGCAGTTATGCTTCGTGATTTGCGAGGTCACAGGCAGGGCACGCAGGTCATCAAGGGAAAAGGACAGTGACTCTTTGACCAGGCCGCCTACTTCCAACCTCCAATCACGAAAGTTGTTCTGTGCCAGAGCGCGGTACTCTTCACTGGTAGGAGGTGCTCCATTGACCCAGAAGTACGGCGAGATGTCAGACTCCTTATAGTGCTGGACCGACCTCTCTCCATGTAAGAGAAAGTTGCGTGTGGGATCGACCACTGCCCCCAACGCATGCTGAACCTGTCGTCGATGGCGAGCTGAGTAGAGCGTCGACCACACATAGACGATGGCGACAAGCACGAGTGCTGCAATGGCGACACCAATGGCAAGTCCGAAGTTTGTCTGTTCACTGCCAAGCACGATATCGCGAATGTTGTTCTGGAAATGGACGATAAGCACCAGGGCTGTATGGATAATAATAAAGCCAATGAAAGCCAGCAGACTCAAGAAATGCAGGCTACGTCCTAGTTGACGCCCACCAAAGAGTTTGATGTACCAGGGAAAGCGTGCAGCAATCGCGGGTGACATCGTAGCTCCTGTCAGCAGCATAAACGGCCCAAGCAGAAAGACGACTCCTGCATAGGCGAGTTGCTGCAACGGGTCGTAGGGGTGAAAGTCACTTGCTGGTGGAATATGAAAGGTGATGTAGGTGAGAAAGGTACGGAATGCATCAGGGATAATAGACCAGGATGTGGGAATCAGACGTGCCCACTCGCCTGTGGCGAAGAGCAGAACGATATACACCACGCCGTTGAGCACCCAGAAGATGACGGAGAAGAAATGCCAGTGCCGTCCGATACCAAGGTTTTTCCCGCCAGGAAGGGCTAACCACGGTGATGCTGGCACCTCATCATCAAGCGAGGTATAGACAACATCCTTGCCCACTGGGACTTTCTTCGTGGTAAATTTGATCCATTCTTTTCCCGGTGTGCTGTTGTCGTTCCAGTATAACCGAGGATGAGCCGCGAGAATCTGGAGACCACTACGAATGAGCAATCCTATGAAGAGGATGTTGATATAATGGCTCACACGGAGCCAAATAGGGAAACCGAATGACGCAATCACCAAATGAGAACTCATGGAAATTCTATCCTTTTTCTAGGAGGATGCCAAGACGAATACCTACTCCTCACTTCAATGCATAGACAGATAGGACACTCCTCCAACGCTTTAGGAAGCATACGTTGAGATGGTAAAAATTTGGTAAGATGTTCTCCCTCTCGTATGGGAGTCTCACTTCAGGTGTTTCCTGTACATGCACATGTTTCCGCCCTTTGTCAGCATGTCCTCTTACGTCCTCGCCATCTGCGAACCAGTACCCTCTTCTGCTGGTGCTTGCTGGTGCAAGTGCGTCTGCTCCCCGGCAAAGACGCGCTTGAGAACGGTACGTAGTGCGAAGATCGTCACGAACATGAGAATTTGCTGCCATGTCTGCAATGCGAGCGTTCGTAACAAGGTGCCCGCAAGCTTAAAGCTGAGGCCAGAAATAGCTCCCTCTGCAACAAGAAACCAAGCGAGCGTTATATTTCTTTGAACAAGCAGGGCGAGACAAGCTCGCAGCGGGTAGAAGACAATGAGCAATGCCCTAAGAAACTCAATGATCGTTGCCCAGAGCGAGAAGTTCAGCACAGCACTAAAGAGCATTGTTGACCCTCTTTGCCTCCTCTGTCATCTCATTCGAGCAGATTCTCTTTTCGCTCTTTATTTTCTACTGTAACAGAACAGCTTATTTCTTGCAACACAACCCTCTCCAGAGCTTCGGGAAGAAAAAAGCCATGCAGATATTACGCCAGATAATTATCAAATTTTGCCTCCATCAAGTAATCACATTTACACTCAATCTGTGGTATACTTCTACTAACACGACAATTCGGGATCGATAAAAAGCCAGAGGCACTTCCACTAACAAGGAGACTCTGTATGCATCATCTCCCAAGAGGAACCGTCACGTTGCTCTTCACGGACATCGAGGGGTCTACTCACCTGCGGGAGCACTACTCGGAGGTGCTGGCAGAGTGTCGGTCCTTGTTGCGTACAGCGTTCCACGCGTGTGGCGACCACGAGGTTGATACGCAAGAAGATGCTTTCTTCGTGGCCTTTGCACGCGCCACTGATGCTGTCTCAGCCGCGATTGCTGCCCAACGCATCCTCGCCTCGCAGTCTTGGCACGAGGGTGTGGCGATGCGCGTCCGTATGGGCTTGCATACCGGGGAGCCATACCTAGCTGCCGACGGCTATGTGGGTCTGGATGTCCATCGTGCTGCTCGTATCATGAACGCTGGGTATGGGAGCCAAATTCTGCTCTCACAAACGACCTGCGACCTCGTGGAACATGCCCTCCCAGAGGGAGCGAGCCTGCGTGATCTGGGAGCGCATCGCCTCAAGGATTTAGAGTATCCCAACCACCTCTACCAGTTGGTCACCTCTGGCTTGCCTGCTGATTTTCCACCCCTCAAGACACTCGATAGCTCCACCCATAATCTGCCTGTCCAACTCACACCCCTCATTGGGCGTGAGCAAGCCCTCGCAGCTCGGGGAGCCGTGGCAGTCACTGCGGAGCCACAGGCACCTGTACCAATCAAGTCGCCACCAACCTATCCTGACGGGCTGACCACACGCGAAGGGGAGGTGCTGCATCTACTGGCCCAGGGACTGACCGATGCCCAGATCGCCGAACAACTCATCATCAGCCCACGCACGGTCAACACCCACCTGACAGCTATCTACGGGAAAATCCAGGTCTCTTCACGCAGTGCAGCCACTCGCTATGCCATCGAACATCACGTGCTCTAATCGCACCAGCTCCCCTTGCCCCACTTTCCAGCTCCTTCATCTGCCCACCATCTACGTGAAGCTTCCTACGAACAGCGCGAAAAAAACCGTCAGGGCAGAAGATGCGTCGGGATGAGGGTGGTAGAATGAGGGAGATGAACGAATTATCTCAGGTATCATGGGAGGATCAGGAGAGAGACCATGAAACGTTCCCGAAGCTATCCGACAGTGATTAGGCACTGGTATCGACCCATCGAGCATGAATGTCCACAATGCCATATCTCACGGCGCGAAATTCTTTATCTCTTCGAGGCGTATTGTACGTTGTTACGGGCGAGTAGCGATACAAAGCAGGATCAAGCGTGGCTGGCACAAGTGGAAAAAAACGGCGGGATCATCGTTTCGGTCGATGGTATTCAGCCCGACAAGGGCAACGAAACCATCTACTTGGTGCGTGATGCCCTCACGGGGCGGGTCCTCATGGCGGAGCAAGTGACCTCCTCGGAGACGGCGGTGATGCGCGTACTTGTTGGCAGTCGTGGGAAGCTTGAGGGTGACCATTCTGGGAACTATTACCGATGCGAAGGCGCGAACTACAAGCCGTCGAGCAATTGTGGTCCGATGTGCCACATCAGGTCTGTCAGTTCCATGCCCTGCGCGAAGCGTCCCGACCCGCATTTGAGGCGGATCGGGCTCTGAAAACGGCACTCCGCAAGCACCTACAGCGCAAGGTGAAGGCGGTACGCAAGCAACTCAAAGAACCGCTTCCTACGGTTTCAGTCGCCGAAGCAGAGCAGCTTGCGGTGCTCGATGATTGCGCGCTGGGGGTGCTGACCGCGATCAATTTCGATGGGACGTTGCCGTTCGCGTATCCGGCAGTCGCGGCGGGTGAAGCGTTAGATGCGGTAGCAACCAGCTTGGATCAGCTGGAGAAAAAGGGGCAGCAATGAGTCCGAAGGTGTCGCAAAAAGTCGCTCGCCTCAAAGAGATTGTTGCCGAGCGCTCCGCTTGGAGGGAGCCGCTCGAGCAGATCAAACGGATGCAACAGCGGGTCATCGAGGTGGAACACATTCTCGATGGCAGTTGGGCCCAAGCGCCAGAGCAGGTGAGCAATGCGGCGGTGGGGCAGCGTCTGGATGCGTGGCGACAGCAGATGTCGGACCAGTTGGTCGGGGGCCAGCTTAGCGAACTGGAGCAGGAGTGTCTCATCCCGTTTCTGGAAGAGAGTGCTGCTTGCAGAACGGAACTGGTATCATGTGATGGTGAGTCCGTAGAGAAGGTCACGCTTCCACTTCTCTTGAATGAAGCGAGGCAGGGACTTGAAGCGTATGAGAAGCAGAACTGCTTCCTCGAAAGAGACGTATCCTGAAATGGAGAATGTCATGCTTGCTTTTAGCCTACTGCTTGCAGATGGAGTCACCATCAAACTGGGTGATCATGTCTGGTCATTTGGACTCAACTTCATCCTCTACCTCATTATTGCGGCCATCGTGGGGATCGCTGCCGAAGCGATCACGCGTTCCCGTCTCCCCTTTGGGTTTGTGGGAGCTATCATTGCGGCTTTGATCGGCGTGTGGTTGATGACCAATGTCATCCTCATTCAGGGGCTTCCCGAAGTCATGTTGTTTGGGGTTCCGATTATCAAGGCATTGATCGGAGCGATTCTGCTCGTTCTGGTCTGGCGACTCATTGCCTCTCTCTTCACACGACGCCGTGCCTATCGCTGATCGGCTGACGCGTGCGGGTTTTTCGGCGTTGACCGTTGATGAAAGAGGGCCTGACCAGTTTACCGATGGTAAAGATTTGTGGACAGAGGAGTATCGCTTTGCCAGAAAGCTCTTTGTGGATGCGGAAACAAACGTCGCATGTTCGCACTCGCGCAATCATGTCGGTTGGTGGGAATGTTCCGCTCGGTTGGCGCACTCCTTTGTGCTGGCGATGCTCCACTCCAGGCAAGATATCGCGTTTCGCTGCCCCATGCCTTCTGAGCTTATCGGTGATCATGACATGTGGGACGTCTTGTCGTTCCTTGAGCAGCGCGGTGCGAAAAATCGCTTCGCCGCTTTCTTATGGCGATGGCTCTGCGACCTGCATATCAAGCATATTGCCGTCCTGATCAACGGCTCGCCATAAAGAGTGCTTCTTCCCACTGATGGTGAGAACTACCCGCGTGGCTGATCATCTCTGAAGGGAAACGGAACCCTTTGTAATCGGGAGCAGAAGAGTGTATTGTGCATACCATCCGTATGCCAGAGATTTCGCTTTTCGGCACGGTGACAATACCGAGTACGTACATCTTTTTAGCTCATTCCTACGTGTACGTACCAGAAGAACCAGCAGATGCGGAAAAGAACGGTACCGGAAATCTCGTGAGGAGGAGACCGATCCGCGGAAAGGAAAAGATCATGCGATCCGATAATACCATCCCCAACGACATACGTGGAGCCAAGCGGACGACACGCAACGCTGCCACGGGGAAATGGATGACAGGGTTTGCGCGTGTGGGGTATGCGGCAAAAGGAGTTGTCTATCTTCTGATCGGTTTGTTAGCGGCACAACTGGCGATTGGTCAGGGCGGCTAGGCAACGGACCAGCGAGGCGCTCTTCATACCATTTATGAGCAGCCAGCCGGGAAATTTTTACTGATCGTGGTCGCCATTGGCCTGGTCGCTTTTGCTCTGTGGAGCCTCATTCAAGCCATCTATGATACCGAGGGCAAAGGAAGCCAAGCGAAAGGCATCATAGCACGTATCGGCTACGCTGCGGTTGGCATGACGTATGCCGCCCTGGCTTTGGGGGCCTATCAAATCGCGACAAGCACTGGCAGTGGTGGAAAGAGCTCGTCCACCTCCACCCAGGACGCGACGGCAACGTTGCTCCAGCTTCCCTTTGGGGTGCCGTTGGTCGTCATCGTCGGACTGGTCGTGCTTGGCGTGGCTTTGTACCTGTTTGCAAAAGCCTATACCAAGAAGTTTCAGAACACGCTCAACCTAGCAACGTTGAAAGCGCAGGTGCAAAGGGTGGTGATCTTCCTGGGCAGGCTGGGATATGGCGCGCTCGGTGTGGTCTTCACCATCATCGGGTTCTTCCTGATAGTGGCAGCGGTCCAGTTTAATCCACACCAGGCGAAAGGGCTGGATACTGCGCTCAGTGAACTGCTCCATCTGCCTTTCGGACCGGTATTATTGGGCATGGTGGCCCTCGGACTGATCGCCTACGGCGTCTATTCGTTCGTCGAGGCCCGGTATCGCCGACTAGGGCGAGCGTAATCTCTGACCTCATGTGTGGGGACGGACAGGAGGAGCATGCGCTCCTCTGGATGGGCAGAGTGGAGCAGGAGGCCGGGCGTAGAGTAGGGCTATGTTGCAAAAACGCACGGGGAAATACGATGAGCGTGAAGCACCACCTCTTTGTTCAGCTTAAGCAGTCACTCCAAACAGCTTGGCAACCAATGCAACTTGGCCTCTCACATCTGCTCTGTCTATCCCTTGTATTTGTCCTTTCCTTATGATGTTCATGATCTCGTAACCTTGTAAGGTTCGCCATGCGGTTTCAAACGAAAAGAAGCCCAATCCCGGTTGGGTTCGTCGCTTGATGAACCTGTTGTTTGTCTTAATTCCGGTCGTTTTTCCGCCATGATTAGGTTCTAGGACACATGAAGTGTGTCTGCTTGCTTGAGAAATATCTCAACCATTCTCCTAGATCATTTGTGATATACTCTCCAGAGAAGACATTTTCGGAGAAATCAAGCATGGCATCAAATGAACATAAAATCATTGTTGAGCGCTGGATGGACGATGTATTTACTCAAGGCAACATGCGTATCCTTGACGAACTTCTTGCTCTTGAGTTTATCTCTACTGATCCGAGTGGCAAGATAGGAGCACAGGATCCCGAAGCATTCAAGAAATGGCTCCGCTGGTATCGTGCCAGTTTTACTGATGCGCAATGGGAGATCCATGAGATTCTCGATAGAGGAGAAAATGTTGTTGTTCGTTACTCTGGTCAAACTTTGCTTGAGCAGCGACCAGGTGTCTTTGATTACGCTGCACCAACGCCAGGGATGCAGAAATCCTAGCATGGGGTTTTGATATGTATATTGCCCTTGCAAAGGGCAACAATCCTGATGCTATTGGATGGGCAGTTCAGTGGGATGCGAAAACTGCAGAAAAAATAGCATTGCAGAATTGTCGAAAGAATGGCAGACACTGCGGGATTTCACTGCTTTTTCATGTGAGACACCCGCTGAGCCACCGTTTCCAGGTGCATGAGTTTGAGATCAGAGGACCGACCCAGATAGACCTTTTGTCGGTGCATTCCTTGCAGGGGAAAGGCATACCAGTAGGCATGACCACGGGAGTGCCGTTCCTTGCATGCTCGCAACTTTCCTGTTTTGCCAACAAACTCAAATGCCTCGATCTGCTCTATAAGCAATTCCCACATTCCATAGCCAAAACAGGTGCAGAGGCCGTCTTGGCACACTTCGTACCCTGTGGGACATCCTGCTTCCTTGTGTCGGATGCACACCGTTACGGGTATCCTCGACGGGACTCGTTCGCGGTTTGGTGCCGTTCCCAGCGACCGTTCTTCTTCGATGTGTGGACCCAGTAGATGGCGCAGATGCTGTCGTCCCAAGCGCAGACGAGATTTGACCGTGCCAATGGGCAGCTGACAGTATCGGGCGATTTCCTCGTGGGTCCATCCCACGACATACGCTAAGGCAATGACCACACCTTGCTCCCGTGGCAAGTGTTGTAACGCTTCGCGCAGGATGGTGTGCCACACCTCTTCCCACACATCCGTCTCTGTGGCCTCCATGTCTTCAACCGCCTCGTCCCAAGGCAACTCTTTGTCCCAGCGACTGCGCGTCTTGCGTCGAGAGTCGATTGCGTTGTGGTGGAGCAGCGCGAGGAGCCAACTGCGAACGGACCCGGCCTGGGCATTGTAGGTGCCGCAATGGTGCCAGAGTTTCAAGAAGGTCTCCTGCACGATGTCTTCGGCAGCCTGGTGATTGCCAACCCAGCGATACGCCAGCACATAGAGCAGGTGGCTATAGCGTTGGTAGAGCGTGTCCATCGCCCACGCCGCTCCCGTCACCAGCGCGTAGAGCAAGGACTCGTCACTTGCTTCCTCAAGAAGGAAGGAACGGAGTCCTTCTTGTCTATACGTCGGACGAGGGTCATCAGGAGGTACATCTAAGATAACCGAATAGTAGGAAATAGAGCAATTTATAATAATATTGATCCTAGGCTCCTTATCGTAACTATTCAGGAGGGGCGCCGCGAACGCAAGTCCGCTGGCCGGGGCGCGAGGAACCCTGTCTGGGGAAGAGGGAATCCTCGCACAATTTCCCCTTTTTTCAAAGGCCGCCAGAGGCGGGGCGAGACGGATACCTGAATAGTGACTCTGAAGAGCTATGAAGCGGGTATGAGGTATGAGCATGGGAAGAACCGAAAGTCGTTCTTGCCGTTTCTCCCTCTCAACGTGAAGAAAACCAATGGTTGTTTCCCCTCTCTGCCGACTTTTAGTTCTTCCCATGCTCAAAACCCATAGTAAGTCATCTATGGTGACGATGCAGGAGTGTATCGAAGTTGTTCCAGCCGGATACGGCGGTCGGCGGAAGCGGCGATGGACGGTTCGTGCGTGACCATGATGAGGGTCTGGTTGCCGACACGCTGCAGTTCGCGCAGGACACTGAGCACCTCTTCGCCGGTGGCCGGGTCGAGGTTACCGGTGGGTTCATCGGCGAGCAGAACGGTGGGGTGGTTGATGAGGGCACGGGCGATGGCGACGCGCTGCTGTTCTCCACCCGAGAGACGAGTCGGTGGATGCCCCACCCGATGGCCAAGACCGACCCGCTCAAGCAGTTCGCTCGCTCGCTGCTTGAGGTCGAAGTCAAGGCCGCGGCGGTAGGGAAGAAGCGGAGCCATGACGTTCTCGAGAGCGGTGAGGTTGGGTAAGAGGTAGAAGAGTTGAAAGACGAAGCCGACTTGCTGACGCCTGAAATCGGCGGCGGCGGCTCCCTTCAAGGCGTGAACGGCCGTGTCGGCGAGCCAGATTTCTCCTACGTCAGGGAGATCCAGAGCGCCCAGCAACATGAGCAGGGTGGTTTTGCCCGATCCTGAGGGGCCGGTGATGGCGATGAACTCTCCGCGTTGCACCTCCAGGCTGAGGTCGTGCAGGACGCCGAGTTTGCCGTCAGGAATGGCATAGGATTTGCTCAGGTTTCTCACGGTGAGCAGGGGATGGTTCTGCTCGTCTGGTTCAGGGTGCTCATGCTGCTCCTGGTCCATGTTGTTGCGCTGGTCTTGCTCCATATCTTTTCCTTTTTGATACTGGGAGAGAGGCAGACTGTTCAGGACTGCTCTTTCTTGGTCATTGGATGTCTCTCAGGGTCGCTTTCCATCAGCTCTCTCGCTGTGTCCAGTGCCTACTCTGCCCGCATGATATCGGCTATTTGCAAACGGCTGGTTGCCCGCACTGCTGGGATCGTTGCCAGCGCAGCGACCAGCAGCATCAAGACGACCGCCCCGATACCCACCACTGGTGCGGGTATTGTTCCTTGGGCTGCATGCTGGGCCATCAGCACCCCGAAAGCGGCGAAGACCCTCGGCACTGTGCCCACTAGCGCCAACATCAATCCTTCCTGCATCAATAAACGCCGCACCACATTTGGTCGCCAGCCGACTGCTTGCAAGAGGCCAATCTCCTGTCGTCGTTCTCGCACCTGGATCAGCAATAAGTCTGCCACACTGAGGAAGGTCAACAGGACAGCACATGCTCCCCCTGCAATTTGTGGCACAGCAGTTTGCAGTAGCACATAGTCGCCCAACAGCGTTCCTTGCAGCGTCTGGCGGAAGGCGAGGATGCCCTCAACCATTACCGTCAAGAGGAGAGCCGAGAGGAAGAGACTGCCAATGGCAATGACGGCGCGCCAGCGTGAGCGGGTCAGATTACGCAGGGCCATGCTTCCTACGGCTGGTAGACGCGACCAAATCGTCATGCCCCACCTCTTCAAACCTGAGGTCTGGTGAGACGAAACTGTGGTACCCGCTCGCAGGAGTTCGGCCGGCCGAATGCGCCAGATTTGCCACAGCGGGTAGGATGCACTGAGCAAGGCGAACCCCAGCACAATAGGTAACGTCCATGTGACCATCTCCCAGGGTGGATCGGCCCCTAACAGCCAGACAACCAGTAAAGCGAGCCCCAATCCAGCGATGCCTCCTCCCAACGAGAGAACCAGCGTCTGGCCCAGGAACATGCCTGCCGGCTGCCACGGTCGCCACCCTAGCGCACTGAGCACCGCCATCTCTTTGCGTTGTGCCGACACAAACGCGCTCAGTGTCACCGCGAGGTATCCCAAGCAGACCAGGAGAACGGCACCCAGCAGGAGGAACCGCGTTTCTCCTAGCTGTTGCAGGTAGACAAGTGCAGCACCAATATAAATCCAGCGCTCTTCCACCCAACCAACGGGGTGGATGTTCTGTGTTGACCCCTCTTGCCCCTGTTTGATGCCGGGGACATAGACCAGTGTTGGCTGGGGAGAGGAGCCCAGCGTCACCAGTGCCCGCAGATTGGTACGCTGTTGAATCAACTGTGCCATCTGCTCAATACGCTTCCAACTGGCTGAATTGGCGGCATCGACTCCACTAACCCTGATACGTATCACGCTGATGATCTGCTGACCCTTGATCTGCTCAGCAGCCGCGAGAGTCGTGAGGGCCAGCGGAGGCTGAAGCATGAAACCGGCTGCATTGGTTGTTGGGATGAGAGTGGTGGGCGGAAGCGGTCGGTCTTGAGCATCATAGCGTAAGACGATGGGGGGAACAGCATAGGTGGTCTCCGGCAACCAGTTCAGTGGATCATTTAATTGAGCAGATAAGCTCTCTCCAGTAAATTGCCCAAGTGGCTCGGCAAAATAACGCGTAGTGATGTATGGTGGTTGAGAAGTCTCGGCAATATGCAAGGGATGGAGCGTGCGAAAGGCCACTTCAGCGGGAGCAGCATCAACATCATTTTCGAGATGGAGCGTGCTCAGCACTGATTTGGGATTCTGGGTATTGCTCGGTACCAGGGTATAGGCCGGTTCATTTTGTCCCGCCGGAGCTGAAGTGGATTGATAGGTCAGAGCAGAAGGAGTATACAAGAAGAACATATCGCTACCCGCACCTTGATAGTGCCCAGGTTGCCATGTATGACCATCCCAATTGAGAATGGCATTCAAGAAACGTTGTGGGTCATTCTGGATCAGAGGCACAGTGCCATGAAAGAGGTTCGGCTGTCTTGGCAAGCGCGCGAGATACGTGAAGCCACCACGATGCAAGAGCTGTTGAGGATCGATTACATTCGAGTGAATAGGAGCAAATGTCGCCTGTAGGGTGATCTGACCGGGAAGTTGTTGGTGAAAGAGGATCGGCACATCATAGGCTGGCACAAACACACGATGGCTGGTTGCCGAACGGTTTTGATCAAAACGGAGGGTATCCTGGTTGATAAGCATACGACCAGTGTTCACATACGTGTTGAGATGAAGAAGCTGATTTTCCGCTGCTGGATCAATGGCAGCTAACAGAAACGTCCCTGTATTCAACGATGGAATGGGAGTTGGTCCTGCATCCACACCTGAACTAGAGCCACATCCAGCGAACTTGACATGTTGTTGAACTAACGTCGCAAGAACATCAGACTCAGTATTTATCGGGTCACAGTTCGGATAGAGTGTATAGACATCACTCTCCTGGCGCTCGGTGATGGAACGGCGACCATCAAACGCGGTGAGGGTCCAGTCCACGCGATAGTATCCTGGAGGAAGCGTGTGGGGAGAAAATGCTACTTCAGGTGAGGGTAATTGTGCATAGCCCACATAGGCAATGGGAGCGGCAACCTCCACTCCTGGGAGCTTCTTGATCTGCTCGTACTGTGACACACTGATCCCACCACCGTATCCTTCCATAAGGTCGGCAGGAACAGCTTTTCCAACGGGAATTTTTGCTTGTGGTGGAAGCACCACGAGATCATAGGTCGGTCGCCATTTCTGACTGATGATCTGATTGGCCTGCAAGACGGTCGTCTGGGTGGTTGCGCTCAACAAGATCAGCGTACACGCCGCGAGGAGGAAGCCACCACTGACCAGGATGCTGCGCCCCTTCTGTCGTCGAAGGACCAGAAACAAGTACTGCCACATACACACACACCTTTCCATGGGAGCCGAGTGAAACTTATTGAAACGTAAGTCGCTTGGTCAGGACAACCTGCACACTACAGTGGCACTTAGAAAGAAGGACAAAGTCCCTGGAATTCTCCCTGCATCCGCCACGACAGAATCGCCCGTTCCTAACCAACCCCAAGAGGGAGGGCAAAGTCCCTGGAATTTTCCCTGCATCAACCAAGATCTCGTGCTTTTCTCAGGTAAATGTGACACTCTAGAGCAAGAAAAACACTCCCTGGAGTCTGTCCCATCACCAAGGAGAAACGCATGAGACCCTTCCAGTGTACCACCGATGCGCAAGTGGCATCCTTCTTGCAGCAGATCAGCGGCTGGCCCCAAGCCTTGCGCGCCCTGCACCAGCGCATCGCGTCCTGCTTCGCACGTCCCGAACCGCGCCAGCACGCGCTGCTGTACCTGCAAGCCATCCTGAGCGACATTCCGCGCAAAAATGGCTGGCACATCGCTGAACACGCTCGTCAAGCCCATCCCTACGGCATGCAACGCTTGCTCTCGCACGCCGTCTGGGATGAAGATGGGGTGCGCGATGCCTTGCGTACGGCTTTGGTGCAGACCCTCCTGCCGTCTGCGTCCCCTTCGGCTGAGCCCGATCCGCTCTTTCCCATCCTGGTCCTTGATGAAAGCGGCTTTCCCAAACGCGGCTCCCACTCCGCAGGCGTCGCGCCCCAGTATTGTGGCGTGAGCGGACGGGTGGAAAACTGCCAGGTCGGCGTCTTCCTCTCCTTTGTCACGGCACACGGCCACGGCCTGATCGACCGCGAATTGTACGTGCCAGAAGACTGGTGTCGCGATGCCGCCCGCAGGCTCGCTGCCCATATCCCAGAGTCGCTGCGCTTTCAGACCAAACCGGAACTGGCGAGGTGCTTGGTCCAGCGCGCTCAGCAGGCTGGGTTGTCCATCCGCTGGGTCGTCGCCGATACGGCTCTCAGGTCACAGTCCTGACTTGCGCCTCTGGCTGGAGCAGCAGGGCTACGCCTACGCCCTCGCGGTTCCCTCCATCGAGGTCGTCGCGGTCCAGACCAAGACGGGCTGCCTGCTCGCCGATGTCGCCAGCATCCAGCAGCAGGCCCTGCGCCCAGCCGACTGGCAGAGGCTCAGTCAAAGCCTGGGCACCAAGGGCGAGCGCCTCTTCGACTGGGCCATCTTGCCCGTGGTGCACCAGGGCGTCGTGGACGATCAGCACTTCCTCGTCTTTCGTCGTTGCCTCGACGATGCCAAACAGGTCACATCCTACCTCGTTTTTGCTCCCTCACCAGCACCCTTGTCCATCATCGTGCAGGCTATCGGCGCTCGCTGGCATATCGAAGAAGACTTAGAAGCCAACAAAGACCTGGGACTGGATCACTATGAAGTGCGCCATTACCTCGGCTGGTATCGCCATATCACCTTGGTCATGCTGGCCTCGGTCTTCTTGGTCGGCATTACGGTCCAAGAGAAAGAGAAGCAGCAGCCCTGTGGGCCAGAGCAAGACCTCGTGGCCTCTCCTGCCCCACCGTCCTCTGAGCCAGCGCCAGTTCTCGTGGCACCTCCTGCCCCACCGCTCATTGCGTTGACCCCATCTGAGGTGCGTCATCTGCTGGCCCGCCTGTTCTTCCCTGCTCCCACCTCCGCTCCGCTGCTCTGTCACTGGTCCAACTGGCGACGCACCCATCAGTATTGGGCTGGCTATTACCATCGCCGCCGTCGCGAAAAAGCTGGCTAAGCCTGCGTGTCGAGCGGCTGGGCCTTCCCTTCCCTTCCCTCCCCGAAGACCACTGAGCACCCGTTTCAGCACGGATCCAAGCAAGAAAACTCCCTATCACCCAAAGTCCAGGGATTTTTCCCTGCACGTTTCCGTGGACTTTTCCCTCGAGATGATCCGCTTGAGGATCATCCGTCGTTCTCGCTACTCGGAAAGGAGTTGCTCCATGATCTTCGTTTCTGTGGCCGACGCCTGTCGGCAACTGGGCATCGATCCCAAAACGTTGCGGCGCTGGCTCGCCCTCGCCCATCTCGGCCTGCAGCCCCATCCCAGCGACGCTCGCAAGCACGGGCTCAGTCAGGACCACCTGCTATTGCTGGCCCGCTTGCATCAGCGCCGTCTGGCTGGTCTCCCAGAGGAGTGGCCTGCCCCGGTTCCCGCCGAACAGCCACCATGGCCCGCGGACCTGCTCATGATGCCCGAGACGCTTGCCAGCTTGCAGGCCCAGATCGCCGCGTTGCAGCAGCAGGTGGCGACGCTCACCCATCTCCTCCAGCCGACCGCGCTCCAGCCAACCACCCCGGCGGCTCCGGTCCCGCAGACCAAGGCGAGCAGGCACAGTGCCAAGCAGGCACCCCCTGCTCCGCGCGCTCCTCGCGCTGCCTCTGCCACACCACCCCGCAAGCCC
>JBBPYR010000214.1:0-2056 GCA_038199755.1 Ktedonobacterales bacterium
CATATCACCCTACATTGTGAAAAGCATACATTCATCTTATTCTCTCTATTCTACATCATACATCAGCATGTCGAATACCACCTTGACAAACCTCTAAAAATATTGCATAATTTCCATATAATGGATTTAATTCCAATATATGGAATTCAAGAAAAATGAGGCAATCATGCTATGACGGATGAGCGTAAAACAGATGTTGGTGTTCTCGACAAGGTTGTGCTAATTCTGCACACGTTTACTCAAGGAAGCACTGTCTTATCACCACAAGAAATTGCGGCACACACACATCTCCCACTCCCAACAGTTTATCGTTTGACACAAGCTATGGGCGAACACGGAATGCTCGAAAAAGAGGGTCAGCATTTTCGTCTTGGAGTTACGCTTATGCATCTAGGAGCACTCGTGGCAGAGGGTATCGACCTGCGCGGTCAAACACTTCCTCATTTACGTTGGCTCAATGAACAGACAGGCGAGAACGCAGAACTGCATGTACGGCATGGAGAGACTCGTATTGTACTTGAAACGGTACGCAGTTCACACAGTTTGCGCCCATTTGCCGCACTTGGTGCTCCAATTCCTCTTCACCTTGGTGCAGCCGGAAAAGTTCTTCTTGCATGGCTCCCACCTGCAGAACGCGACGCTCTCATAAACGTAAGTGTTACCCGTTTCACCAGCACGTCACCTTTTGACTGGTTAGCACTTATAAAACAACTGGAGCAGATACAACGCGAAGGTTGGGCCACAAGTGATGGTGAACGTGCCTCTGGCGTCGCCGCCATAGCAGCACCCGTTTTCGATGCACAGAAAAAGCTTGTAGGCGCGATGGCACTTACAGCACCCTCAATACGTCTTTCAACCAAACAGCGTCAACTCTTTATTCCGCTCGTCTGCGAAGCCGCTCGCCACGCTTCTAGCGATCTAGGCTATACAACAACCGCTCATACTGAGCCACTACAATCTATAGATAACGTCTAGCATTTTCACGATACTAGAAAGGAACCATATCATGACCCAGAATAGCCAGGACCAAAAGGCACAAGTTCAAGCCTATTTCAGCCGTACCGCCGAAAGTTACGTTGCCAGTTTCTCGCATCGTGCTGGAGAGGACTTAACACGCTTGATAGAGATTGGCGAGTGGACACCCACCCAGACCGCGCTTGATGTCGCTACAGGTGGTGGACACACAGCACTCGCGGTCGCTCCACACGTTGCACACATTACCGTATCTGACCTGACGCCACGTATGCTTGAGCAAGCGCGTACCTATCTCTTAAATCAAGGCGTCACCAATGCGGAATTTACAGTTGCTGACGCGGAACAGCTCCCCTTCGCAAACGCCACCTTTGACCGTGTAACCTGTCGTATCGCACCACACCACTTTCCTAACATCGCGCAAGCAGTGCAAGAAATCTCACGCGTCCTCAAACCCAGCGGTCTCTTCTTACTGATCGATAGCATTGCACCCAGCGAACCAGAACTCGATACCTTCCTGAACACCATCGAAAAGCGACGCGATGGCTCACACGGCCGCTCATGTACCCTCGCAGAATGGCGTCAATTTTTCTCACAGGCTGGATTGCAGGTCGAGTACGAAGAGCTATTCCGTCGTAAACTTCAATATGATGATTGGACAAAACGCTCTCAACTACCCACAGATGAAAAAGCTTCATTAGAGCACTTTATCCTGAGCAGTGACGCCCACATCCGCGCATACTTTGACGTATCGCTCCATGCGGACAGACACCTCGATAGTATTAGCAACGATTTTGTTCTGCTTAAAGGACGGAAAAAGGAAAGCTAACAGGTTTTATACACGTATATCTTTTCGTTTCAAGAAATATCCACAGGCAATACCAAAAACGATAATCATCACGATTAACGCTAACCACATCAGAAGAAGGTAACGCGTAGCCTCTCCCTGACTGTAAAGAGAAAAAAGTGTTCCATGCGAGGTGTAAGTGGTACCATAAAGCTGATCACCATTCAGCTTATCACTATGGATTCCAACGGACGAGTCCAGTGCTGCCATCGACCAACGTATCGGAAATAGCATACC
>JBBPYR010000215.1:0-2124 GCA_038199755.1 Ktedonobacterales bacterium
ACATAACGATCACGGTCCGCAAAGGCAAGTTTTTTTGCCTCAAGCAAAATATGTAAGTATTCGGTTGTCTGATATCCTAATGCCGATAGATCATAGCCTTCGATAATATTAAGCATCTCAAGAGCTGTTATACCTTGTGTATTTGGTGGAAATTCATACACATCATAGCCACGATAGTTTGTCGAAATTGGCTCGACCCAATCGGAATGATGGTTTGCCATATCCTCCATACTTAATACACCGCCGCATTGTTGCACATACTTCGTAATAGTTTGTGCTAATGGTCCTTTGTAAAACGGCTCCCGTCCCTCTTGTGCAAGGAACTTATACGTTTGGGCAAGGTTAGGCTGACGCAAAACAACACCTGCTTGTGGTGCTTTACCACCTAAAAGGTATGTCTCGGCACTACTGCTCCACGGCCCAAGTACTCCTTCAGCCGCCGCTTCTAGCCAACCCGCCAGCTTTGTGGTGATTGGCATACCAAATTCGGCAAGTTCAATGGCGGGTGCAAAGATGACTTCTGCTGGTAACGTACCAAACCGTTCAAGTGCCTCAAACCACCCATCAACTGCTCCTGGTATATTGATTGAAAGTGGACCACGTTCAGGAATATGCTGCAATGCGTGTGCAAGAAAGTATTCCGGTGTCATGCCGTGTGGAGCACGCCCACTACCATTCAAGGCGTGTAGCTTTTGTGTTTTTGCGTCCCAGATCAGCATAAAAACATCACCGCCTGCTGAACAGGTAGAGGGATAGACAACAGTCATGACTGCGTTGGCTGCGATTGCGGCATCAATCGCATTTCCACCTTGTGTCAGGATACGCACACCTGCTTGAGTAGCAAGGTAATGAGCGCAAGCGACCATACCACGCGTACCGAGAACAGGCTCATCGGAAAACATAGCCAGCTCCCTTCATTGCCAACAAGCACAAACAATTTAGAATATTATAGCACAGAGAAACAGGATGGCCCATGACGAGCTTTGCTTATCATGGGCCATCCTGTTTCTCCGCGTTATGCTTTTTTCTTCTGTTGCTCTGCTAGCTCTTTGACACGTTGCACCTGGTCCTTGTGGCAGATAACGGTGGTGTTCTCCATTTCAACCACGATCACGTCTTCCATACCAATGGTAAAAATTTGACGTGATGTGTTGTTGTAGACAACCATATTCTGGCTACCCAGACCTGTGTGATTACCTACCGCGCGAACACCTTGTTCATTTGCGGGGAAGAGTGCTCCATATTGTTCCCAGTTGCCAACATCATTCCAGGCAAGGTCAGCTGGAATAACCACGAGGTTGTGTGTCTTTTCGAGAATGCCATAATCAATAGAGATACTTTGCAGTGTGGGCCAGAGTTCGTCGAGCATTGCCTGTCCTTTTGGTGTCTCCATTGCGTCAACAATCGTGTCGATTTTACGCATCATTTCGGGGAGATGCTCGCGGAGTTCTGCTAGCACCGCCTCAACCTGCCAGATAAATATGCCAGCATTCCATACATAGTGACCATCACTCACATAGCTCTGTGCTGTCTTCAAATTGGGTTTTTCAACGAAGCGTTCCGCATTGAATGCTTGATGCCCATGGCCCTCGTCAACCTCATCAGCAAAGCGAATGTAGCCGTAACCAGTTTCGGGCGAGGCTGGTTTGATCCCAATTGTGACCAGCCGCCCTTTTTCTGCTAGCTCGTTTGCAAGATGCAGTGTCTGAAGGAGAGACTCAACATTGAGAATTACGGCGTCTGCGCTAAAGATTGCCATAATAGCTTGTGGGTCTTTTTTGGCGATGGTTGCGGCTGCCCAGGCGATGGCGGGACCAGAGTTACGTCCCATTGGCTCACGCAGAATATGTCGCGCTGGCACGGATGGGAGGTGCTCTTGTACAAGGTCTGCCATGCTACGTCCGGTAACGACCCATGTCTGATCGGGAGTTGTCAGCGATGCGACACGCGCTAGCGTCTCCTGAATCATACTGTTGCCATTAGGAAGTGGTAGAAATTGCTTAGGGAATGTAGGGGTGCTGAGAGGCCATAAGCGGGTACCACTGCCTCCAGCCAAAATAACGGTGTTTAAATGTTCCATAAATACACTCTCCTGATAAAAACATATCTTAATATATAGGCTCT
>JBBPYR010000216.1:0-8062 GCA_038199755.1 Ktedonobacterales bacterium
ACTAATAGATGAGACGTATCACGAAGTACACTCCATCATCCGCAGCTAATTTGATATACGATGGCGCTGTAACTAGGTGCGGTGCGCGGGCGCCCGCCCTCTCACCGCACATAGTTACAGCGCAATCGTATATCAAATTAGCTGCGGATGAAGGAGAGTACTTCGTTATACTTCTCATCTAGTAGTGCTTTGTTGTTGGCTTCAACGTTGAGGCGAAGCAGGGGCTCTGTGTTAGAGGCGCGCACATTAAACCACCAATCGCCATAGTCTACGGTCAGGCCGTCCAGGTGATCGATGGATTGAGCACCTTTGCCGAAATGCTCTTCGAGTGCCTTGAGCTTGCTGGGGGCATCTTGCACGGTGGTGTTGGTCTCGCCACTGCGTACTCTGTTGTCCAAGGGCTTGAGCAGGACGGAGAGCGGCTTGTCTTCGACTGAGACCAGTTCCAGCGTGATGAGCAGGGCAATCAGGCCGGAGTCTGCAAACCAGTTGTCACGGAAGTAGAAGTGGCCGGAGTGTTCGCCACCGAAGATGGCGTTTGTTTTGCGCATCTCCGCTTTGATAAATGAGTGGCCGACCCGCGTGCGGATAGCCTTGCCGCCGAGCTTGGTGACGAGTTCGGGCACGCTCTTTGAGACGATCAGGTTGTAGAGAATGGTCGAGCCCGGCTGCTTGTGCAATAGGCTGTTTGAGACAACCGCCGTGACCATCGAGCCATCAACGAGGTCGCCGTGCTCATCGACGGGGAACATGCGGTCGGCGTCACCATCGAAGGCGGCTCCCAGATCAGCCCCAGTCTCGCGTACCTTTTTCTGCAAATCTTCCATGTTCTCTGGCTCGATAGGGCTGGCTGGATGATGGGGAAAGTTGCCGTCCAGTTCAAAATAAAGTGGCACCAGTTCACAAGGGAGATGCTTAAAGACACGGGGCATCATCATACCTGCCATGCCGTTACCTGCGTCGATGACGACTTTGAGCGGTCTGATCTTGCTCACGTCGATGAAGGAGAGCGCGTGTTTCACATAGTCATCAACGATATCGCGCTGTGTGCTCGTTCCCTTTTGCGCAGGCTGTGAGAAGTTACCACTGACTGCTAGATCGCGAATGTCGGCTAAGCCGGTATCAAGGCTAACGGGAGCGGCCTGCGCACGGCAGAATTTCATGCCGTTGTACTTGCCAGGGTTATGTGAGGCGGTGATCATCACGCCCGCGGGATAATTGAACTTGCCAACGGCGAAATAAAGCGCATCGGTGGTGAGCAAGCCGAGATCAACGGCGTTGACGCCCTGATCGGTGATGCCACGGATGATGGCGGCTGCCAGTTGGGGAGAAGAGAGGCGCATATCACGACCAACAGCGATCTCAGGAACATTGAGATACTGGGCCGCGGCACGCCCAACGCGGTATGCAACATCATCGGTGAGACTTTCACCGTAGATACCACGGATATCATAAGCCTTAAAAATGCTAGGATCGACTGATGTGTTGGTTGAACTCATTGTTGCTTCCTTTTCCAAATTTCTAGAAGTACCCAGGGTTCACCTGAACTACGGGGATCGAAGATTTGTCCAACTTCGCCAAAATGGTTTTTGGCAAAGGCTTGACGTGCGGGTTTGTTAGCGATCGCCGTTTCTGCGTAGACGCGCACGATGCCGGGTTGACTGAATAGGTAACTGGTCAGGGTAGCGATAGCCTCTGCGCCATAGCCTTTGCCCCAGCGCGATTTATCGCCGATACCCAGGCCAATCTCGACCTGTCCTAAGCGGTAGTCGATGTTAAAATAGGTGATGGTGCCGATGGGAATATGCGTTTCATCTTCGATAATGAACCAGAATTGTCGCCCGTTTCCTTGCACATAGTTATGTTCAAAGATGGGCAAAAATTCGGTTTTACTATGAGAATAAGGGCGGTGCGGATCATACTGCCATACTTCGTCGTCACGTTCCCAATAAAAGACTTTGGTGGCATCTTTCATTTCGGGTCGACGCAGAGTGATGCGTTCGCCGTGAAGAGGAAGTGCTTGTGTCTGTGTTTCAGATTCGTTGTGTTGTATTTCCGTCATACGCCTTTCCTCTCGTCCATTATCTGTGATAAGAAGCTTGTTCCCATTGCTAAAGGGCCAACACCGAATGCGTCCACCAGCGTTTGCCCTAGGTCTGCGAAGGTGGGGCGCAAACCAAGATCGACGCCTGGGCGTATCGGCTCGCCATAGGCGAGTAACGGTACACATTCGCGGGTATGGTCGCTGCCGCGATAGGTTGGGTCTACGCCATGATCTGCTGTGAAGAAAATGACATCGTCTGGACGCAGTGCTCGTTGCACCTGGACAAACCAGCTATCCACGTCGCGCAAGGCCTGGGCATAACCCTGACTATCACGCCGATGACCCCACAACATATCAAATTCTACCAGATTGACAAAGAGGAGGCCCGTAAAATCGCGGTCGAGCCAGCGCAAGGTTGCCGCCATCCCTGCGCGATTTGTCTCGGTGTGTTCGCGCTGTGTCAAGCCACGCCCTGCGAAGAGGTCTTCGATTTTGCCTAGACCGATGACCTCTTTTCCCGCTTGTTTTAATAGGTCTAATACAGTTATACCAACTGGCGCAAGCGAGAAGTCTCTACGGTGTTCTGTACGCGTAAATGAACCAGGGGTGCCGATGAATGGTCGGGCAATGACACGGCCAACGGCGTAATCACCTGTGAGCATATCACGTGCAAGCTCACATATTTGATACAACTCTGACAAGGGAATCACATCTTGATGCGCGGCAACCTGAAATACACTATCTCCAGAGGTGTAGAGGATGGGATAGCCTGTGCGCACGTGCTCTTCCCCTAGCTCTTTGATGATTTCGGTGCCAGAAGCAGCTTTATTGCCGATCACTTTGCGCCCAATTGCCGACTCGAATGCGGCAACAAGATCAGCGGGAAAGCCATGCGGAAAGGTGGGGAGCGGTTTCTGCAGCACGACGCCCATCATTTCCCAGTGGCCGCTGGTGCTATCTTTTCCGGTAGCGGCAGAGGCCATGCGTCCATAGCTACCACTAGCGTGCTCTTGTGGTGGCGTACCCAGAATGGGTGTGATATTGCCAAGCCCAATGCTTCCTAGATGGGGAAGTTCCAGACCGCCAATGGCCTGTGCGCAGTGTTCTAGTGAGCTAGCACCATCGTCACCATAGGTATGGGCGTCAGGGTTGGCTCCGGCACCAACACCGTCGAGTACTATGACGATTGCGCGTGAAAGCTTGCTCATCCTTACACCATCCTCGTTATTTCCAACTGTGCATGCCGTGGCAGTTGCTCTCCAATCAAGGGAGTTGCGTAGTCGTGAAACGCTTGTGTGACCATCGTTTTGCTTTCGTCCAGAAATTCGGCGGGTAGCAAGCGTTGCACGTTGGCGACTTTTGCCAGCTCGGCCAATCCTGTGGTGCAGGAATAGCCGGGCGTGTTGTGACGTATCAATGTCACCATTTTATCACTTTCTCCCGCTAATAGTGCTTGAATGCCCATCTGCCCAACCAGATATGCCTCGTGGCGGTCCGTCGTGGAGACACTGTTTGAGGCCATGCGTTGCAGGTCGCCGGGTTTGTCAAAACGCGCACGTAGCTGTAATTGCTGCTTGACCAGTTCTACCAGATATTGGGCCGCACCGCTGAGCAAGGGATGCTGAAAGGCGTCCATGCCTGTTTGACCCGTCGCTCCCAGTGCTTGCCCGTTACGATCACGAATGGTTTCGGTGGCGACGATGATGACATAGCCGATGCGACGATAGACGGCTTCCACCTGGGCCAGGAAACGCTCTTGTTCAAAGGGCTGTTCGGGAAGCAGCAGGATGTGTGGTGGGTCGATTTCGTCGCGCTTGCCCAGTGCGGAGGCAGCTGTGAGCCAACCGGCATCGCGCCCCATGGTTTCGATGACCTTCACTGGATAATGCCAGGGAATGGAAATGGTGTTCATGGTGGAGTCCATCGTTGCCAGGGCAATGAAGCGGGCCGCACTGCCATAGCCGGGGCAATGATCGGTGAAGGGCAGGTCGTTGTCGATGGTTTTGGGAACGCTGATACTGTGTAGTTCGTAGTTTACCTGCTGGGCAGCCTGGGCTAGACGGTGAGCGGTATCGGCGGAGTCGTTGCCGCCGATGTAGAGTATGTAGTGGATATCGCGGCGGCGCAGGATGTCTATGGCTCGTTCTAAATCGTGCTCTTGCAGTTTATAGCGGCAGGAGCCGAGGGCAGCGGAAGGAGTGTAGAGCAATTGAGCCCAAAGCGATGCTGGCTGCTGGCGCAGGTCAAGTATCTCTTCTTTGAGTAGCCCTTCTATACCGTAGCGCATACCATAGATATTGCCGATGCCTTGATCTGCCATGGCAGCCTGGACTGCTCCGACAAGGCTCGCATTGATAACGGCGGTCGCACCACCTGATTGTCCAATTATGAGATTGCTGTGTGCTGTTATTGCCAAAATACTCCTCGTAAACCTGTGATAGGCGCGATCATATGAATTTGATGCACCTCTTTCTAACGCCATTATAGCAAGAGAGGCGATTATCGTCGAGTGGTGATAATAGCTGTCTGATGATATCATGGAGGGAAACATTACGCTGTAAGGAGCACGACGCTGTGAAACATAAGATCATTCTTGACTGCGACCCTGGACACGACGATGCCATTGCCCTCCTACTCGCCGCCCACCATCCTGATATCGACCTGCTGGCAATTACGACGGTGGCGGGTAATCAGTCGGTTGAGAAGACAACGCTCAACGCGCTGAAGATATGTTCATTAGCGAATATTCGCCATATCCCCGTGGCCAAGGGCATGGATCGCCCGCTGGTGCGCCCGGCACGGCACGCGCCTAATATTCACGGTGAATCTGGCATGGATGGTCCTAACGTTCCCGAACCCGATATCGAAGTGGTGCCAGAGCACGCGGTTGATGTGCTGATCAAATTTTTGCTGCAATCGGATGGTGACATTACGCTTGTGCCCACTGGCCCGCTGACCAATATTGCCACGGCTATCCGCACTGAACCTGCGATTGTCCCCAAGATCAAGGCGATCTCGCTGATGGGTGGTGCGATTGGCTTGGGCAATACCACGCCTGCGGCAGAGTTTAACATCTGGTGCGATCCCGAGGCTGCGGCGATTGTGTTTGGCTGTGGACGCCCGATCACGATGGCTCCTCTGGAGGTGACACATCAGGCTCTGGCAACGGAGGAGGTGCTGCAACGCTTACGCGAGGCACAGCGTCCGGTGGCCTCGTTCGCGGCTGATCTGCTGAACTTCTTCGCTGATAGCTACAAACAGGTTTTTGGCTTTCCCTCCCCTCCTGTGCATGATCCCTGCGCGGTCGCAGCGGTGATTGACCCAAGCATCGTGAAAACAAAGCTGATGCATGTCGCCATTGAGACGACGAGCGAACTTACGGCAGGCCGTACCGTCTGTGATGTATATGGCAAAATGGGCAAGGCGGCACATGTGCAAGTTGGCTTTGCGCTGGATGTGCCGCGCTTCTGGGATCTGGTGATAGATACGCTTTTGACGTATGAGTAGAAACGTTATACCATGAGCATAAGAAATGTCCTTTTGTGCAACAAATGCAACAATGGAGTGTGCTATGGCTGATTCAGGACTTGAAAACCCTAATGCCCCGGTTTCCGCGCCGGAGCCTGCGCGTGTGGAGCCGTTAGCGGATGGCGTGTATGGCTTGACGACGGGTGGCGATCCCAATACGGGTTTTATCGTGGGCGAGCGTGGCGTGGTAGTTATCGACGCACGCGCAACGCCTGCGCTCGCGCGTGAGACGCTGGCCAGCATTCGCACGGTGACGGATAAGCCGCTTCGCTATCTTGTACTAACCCATTATCATGCGGTGCGTGTACTGGGGGCCTCTGGCCTGGGTGCGGAACACATTATCGCACATCGCGCGACCCGCGATTTGATTAACGAGCGCGGCCAACAGGATTTTGAGTCGGAGGCGCGGCGTTTTCCGCGACTGTTTCTGGATATTCGCTCGGTGCCGGGTTTGACACATCCCGATATTTGTTACGAGCAGAGCATGAGCCTTGATCTGGGTGATCGCGAGGTGCAACTTTTATGGCTGGGACGCGCACATACGGACGGAGATACCGCCGTGTGGCTGCCAACTGAACGGGTGTTGTTTGCGGGCGATCTGGTAGAGGTAAGTGCCGCGCCGTATTGTGGCGATGCCTATATTCAGGATTGGGTGGGCACGCTCAACGCGGTACGTGTACTCGGCGCCCAGGTAGTGGTACCTGGGCGTGGCGACGCTGCCAGGGGCGAAGCAGTCGGCAAAGCGATTGAGGAGACCGCCGCGTATTTGACGATCTTGCGCGATACAGTGCGTACCGCCGTGCTCGCTGAGGCTAGCTTAGCAGAGACTTATCGCGAGGTAGAGGCGGCATTGACGCCGCGCTTTGGCACGTGGGCCATCTTCAAGCATTGCCTACCCTTCAATGTGCAGCGGATGTATGACGAGATCAGTGGTACACGACCGCGTATCTGGACCGAGACCCGCGATAAGGCATTGTGGCAGTCACTCGTCTCGTAGAGGCGTAAAAGCGGAAAGGCCCGGTGTTGTGCCTGGACATGGTGAACGCATATGGCAGAGCAGCATATTGCCCAACTACAGGCACATCCGGCCTGGCAGGACCCGATTGTGATTGTCGGAGCTGGTCCCGTGGGCATGAGTATCGCCCTGGGCTTGGCCTACTTTGGGGTACCTTCGCTGATCCTCGACGACGCGGAAGGCACCGCCGTTGAAGGTTCGCGTGCGATTTTTATGGAACGGCATACGCTGGAGATATTGGGTGTGTGGAGTCCAGTTGGGCGGCAGATGGCGGAACAAGGTATGACGCTGACAGGGGGACGCGTGTTTTTCCGTGAGCGCGAACTGTATACCACGCTCAATGCTCCGCCTGATCCCTCCGTCCGCTATCCGCGCTTCGTCAACATGCCACAAAACCTGCTCGAACGCTTGCAGTATGAGGCGTTACAAACAAAGCCGTATGCTGACTACTGCGAGGTGCGCTGGCGACACAAGGTAATCGGTATTGCGCAAGATGTTGCTGCTGTGCAGGTCGAGGTGGTGACGCCAGCTGGCCGCAAAACGATTTCTGCGCCTTATGTGATCGCAGCTGATGGACCACGGAGTACGGTGCGCCGCTTGCTCAAGCTGGATTTCCCCGGTGAGTCACGCGATCATCACTTCCTGATTCTGGATGTGCGCATGCAACTGGAAACGCCACGTGAACGCTGGTTCTGGTTTGACCCGCCGTTCAATCCTGGTCGGACCGCGCTCTTGCATCCGCAGCCGGAGAGCATTTATCGCATCGATTATCAATTGCGGCCCGATGAAGACCTAGCGGGGGTCATGCAAGCAGAGGCGTTGCACCAGCGCATCATAGCGACTGTGGGCGAGCGGCCTTATGCGATTGTGTGGAAGAGTGTGTACACCTATCAGCAGCGTGTGCTTGAACGCTTTAAGCATGGGCGCGTGCTGTTTGTGGGAGATGCAGCCCATCTGATGTCGCCCTTTGGCGGGCGTGGCCTCAATAGTGGTGTGCAGGACGTGGGCAATCTGCTCTGGAAGCTTGCGCTGGTACGGGCTGGCCGTGCAACGGAGGCACTGCTCGCTAGCTATGATGATGAACGACACGCTGCCGCGCTAGAGAATCTGCGCTTGACCGCTGATACGATGAATTTTCTGGTGCCACGCCCCGGCTTCTCGCGTTGGCGACGTGACACTATTTTGCGGCTCAGCTTGCCGTTCAAGGGGATGAGGCGTTATGTGAATGCGGGTCACATGTCCAATCCATTCACCTATCGCGCTTCTCCTCTTATCATGGAAGACCCTCTTGTACGGGCTGTGAACAAGCTCAAGCAACGCGCAAAGGAGGAACGTGTGGTGTTTGAGCGTTATCGCTTGACACCTGTTGCGGGTGCACTTGCTCCTACGCTCATCTTGCATGACTTGGCAGGCAATGCGGTGCCGTTGCTGGATTGTTTTGGTTTCTGTTTTGTCGCGCTGTACTTTTGCACTGA
>JBBPYR010000217.1:0-5768 GCA_038199755.1 Ktedonobacterales bacterium
AACCTGATAATCAGAGAAACCCATCCGTAGGGGCCAGATTGATAGCGCCCCGTGGCGATTGATCGCCTGTGATTCCGCGAATCTCGCTCAATGAATTGAGCGGAGGGCGCGATCAATCTGGCCCCTACGGAGCCTGTAGTGCGCTTCGCTGCTGCTCACGCGATTACCAGATTAAATTGTCAAAATGCATCAGCACGTCCCGTAGCCTGTTAGCGAATCGCTCCTCGACGGGCACGGGACGCGCTGAAGCTGGTCCCTACGGTGGTGGCATAATCAGTTGTGTGCGAGTATAGCGAATGTGTTTCCCTGTGTCAAGAGAGCGCACGACGAATGGCGTTCAGATTTTTGTGTGGCGTTTCCGCTGGAATGGAGCAGCCGGGTGCTAGCAGGAAATGTCGCCCACCCGTCAATTCGATGGCCTTCGCCACCTCTTCCTGCACCTGGTCGGATGAGCCGCTCTTGAGAATGGTATCCTGGCTGATGCCGCCCATTACGGCCTTGCCGGAGCGTATCTTGCCTGCGTACAGGTCGGGGTTGCCCGCAGCAGTGGCATCCCAATTGATGGCGTGTACGGGATACGAGGCGAGCTGATCAAAGTAGACGTGTGTGCCGCAATTGTGGAGAATGGTAAATTTGCTGCGGCTCTTGATGCCGTCAAGGAATTCGCGATCATACTGCTCACCAAACTCGCGATACTGGTCGAAGGTCAGGCGTTTCTGGCTGGCCCAGCCGTTGGTGGCATAAAAGATACCATGCGCTCCCTCTTCCATGCAGGCTAGTGCGTAGGTTGTGAACGTTTCGGTGATGACACGCAAGGCACTGTGGAGGGCATTGCGGTCTTCACGCATCGTTTGCAGGACTGGTTCTGCCTTGTTGCCTGCCAGATACATGGCAATGCCAAGTGGACAAAAGATGGTTTGTACGAAATAGGCATCATATCCCACCGAATGATTGATAAGCTGTAAGGCTTTGAGGTGCTCCCCCAGAACGCCACGGTCTGGTTCTAATGGGCGTATACGTTTCCAGTCTGACGAGTTTTTGATTGGTGTGGACTCGATGATGGGCTCTTTAAACTTTTCGCCGGAGGGTCGTACCTTGAGTTTCCAATCTTCGACATGATAGGTGGCGCGTGGATTGACCTTCATATAATCCCAGTCGTACCGTGTGAAATTCTCGACCATGGCCTCTGACAAGGTTTGTGGACTCCATTCCCGCGCAAAGTCATGGCCCCACATGCTTGCGGGTATACGATCGACCGCGTCGCCGCGTAGTGCTGCGTCAACACGTTCCTTTTTATTCATAGTATCCTCGTTTCTAAGCTATGCATTATGGATGAAGGTAAACAAATTAACCTGGGAACGCACAATGCTATTTGTGTTCGTTATGAGTTATTACGAGAGTGTGGCTTGTAGCTGATAATGTGCTAGTAGAGTGGTTTCGGCGGCACTTGCCGAAATGACCAGGAGCACGCGTGTCACCTTGCTGCCAAAGTCGGCGATATTCAATGTGCCTTGACCGCTGGCAAGGTCAACCTGTACGGTCTGTGCTGTGAATGTCTGCCCTTGGTATACCAGTGCCTGTATAGTATACTGTTCTGGCTCTACATTGTTGGATCGGATAAAACCATTGCTCATCCACCCATTGTCACTGATCACTGGATCGGAAAAATGGAGTTCAGGAATGCTGATACTATCTAGTGCGAACCCTTGCTTATTGACGGCATCGTCGGTCACTTCTTCGAAGCGCAATTGTATTTGCTTGCCTGCATAGGGAGTGAGGTTGATCTGTTCCTGCACCCATTGCGGAGTCTTCCCGCCTTTGCTATTCGTGCTTACACCTGTGTAACCATTGCCCCAGTTCCCGCCGTTGGGATTGCTGGCCGTTGTAAACTTTCCAGGGAGGGTCGTCCATGCATGCCCATCTGTGGAGACCTCGACAAAGGCATAATCATAATCGCGTTCCAGGTCAAACCATGCCGCAAATTGCAGGGTGGCATGCTTGCCTTTCAGCGAGGTGAGATCAATGTTATGCGTCAGGGTACTATCCATATTATCATAACGGTTACTCCACCATTCCTGTGAGGAATGATAGGGATCGTTGCCGATCACACGCACAAGTGGGTCGCCATGGAGTTGTATCTGCAGCACCCCACGGGACCTTCCGGGTTGCAAATCATAGTATTGAGCCGCGTTTTGATGAACGGTGTCGCTTTCCGTGGTGGGATAGTTGGAGAAGGTATGCTGCGGCATCACCGCTGGTAGCATGATGCCGGGGTAGCCATACTGGC
Source organism: Ktedonobacterales bacterium (assembly GCA_038199755.1). Taxonomy (GTDB): domain Bacteria; phylum Chloroflexota; class Ktedonobacteria; order Ktedonobacterales; family Ktedonobacteraceae; genus JBBPYR01. The sequence goes on from JBBPYR010000217.1 coordinate 2,288, forward strand.
CCTGGTCAACATGGGCATCCTCAACGGCGTTTGCCAGGAACCATTTATGCATTACATCCGTAAAACGATCTTGATAGCCATGCTTTGCTAACACGTGATCGAAGTTCAACGGCGGCGATGCTGGGTCGCTCAGCAGTTCTTTGAGTACGGTATAGCCGCCATAGTGCTCCGCGAAATAGTCCATGAAGAGATAGCCTGCACCATAGTGGGCATAAGCACCAGCGGGATCGTTGGACCAATCGTTGAGTTGGGTATCGGGCGATTGTACAAAGGCGCGATCGAGCCCGCCCGCGGAAAAACCGTTCAGGTGTTGTGCTAGCACGGACATGCCTTCGTTGGTCCAACTTAGATCAACCGGATGCTGATACCAGTGAATCATATGCTGGAACTCATGTGCTAGCGTGCTGTTATAGTCAGAACTGCCGGGGATGGTGTTTTCCAGGTTGACATAAAACATTTCGCGCTGATTGCTGTACTGATCGATCAGGGTTGGGTATTCATCCTCGGAAGAAAAGTAGCCACCAATGCTTTGTCCCAGTCCTGTCGCGTTAAGAATGGTCAGGTGGACATCAGCATCAACACCTGGAGACCATTCGCTGCCGAAGTCGGTGCGATCTGTCGGATAGGTTGTGTTTTCAAAGAGATTGGCAGAGGCTTGGATAGCTCCCGCATTCACTTTCTGGCCATCCTCTACATACATATAGACGTGCGGCGTGACATAGACCAGTTTCGCCTTGATGTGGTGGTAGCTGTTGGTGTCCTGGTTACTTACCCAAAAGCTATCTTCTTGCCCCACTTGCTCAGAGAGTGGCGTGGTGCGGACTACATGGGGAATGGGAGTTGTGTTATGGAATTTCAGGCGTTGAGCCAGGCTGTACAGGTCACGCAATGGGTGCGGTGTGGTCGTCACCAGTTGTTGCGTTTGTTGCAGGTCGGTCAGGCTTTGCGCACTAGGTGAGGGTAGTTGACCACCGATATCGATGAACGGTGTCGGTGTTGGTGTGACTATAGCTGAATTGCCGCCCAATGAGCAGGAAGAGAGTAGGAGCAGGCAACATATTACTACAACCGCTGGGGAGGCAGGCCAACGTTTCCGATGTTTCATGTGAAACGTTGGCCCGCCCCTCCAGCGGTTATATGAAAAGAAGACTCTCATGAATTAATCCAATTCTTTAAAACGATAACCAACACCACGTTCGGTCAGAATATAGATAGGGTGGGCCGGATCTTTTTCGATTTTTTGGCGCAGGTAGGTGATGTAGAGACGCAGATAATGAGCTTCGTCGCGATATTCACGCCCCCACACTTTTGAGAGCAGCGTTTCATGGGTGAGCAAGCGGCCAGCATTATTGACGAGGTGGTAGAGCAGGCGATATTCAGTGGGGCGCAGCACGACCTTTTTGCCGCGCACGGTCACCTCACGGCGCGAGAAGTCGATTTTCAGGTCGTCGTCAACCACAATCTCTGTTTTGCGCGATGGCGCGGGCATAAACGAACGCCGCAGCAGGGCGCGAATGCGCAAGATCAGTTCACGGGGACTAAATGGCTTGGCGATATAATCGTCGGCACCCAGATCAAGGCCGTGAATTCTGTCTTGCTCGTTCTGGCGTACTGTCAGCATGACAACTGGCACGGTCGAGACTTCACGAATAGCGCGAAGCGTTTCAAAGCCATCCATCTCGGGCATCATGACATCTAACACCACGAGGTCAGGCAGGTGTTCGCGCAGTTGATCGAGTGCTTCTATACCGTTGCTGGCCTCGATGACCATGTAATGTTCAAGCTCTAGATTCATACGCACAAGATCACGGATGCGCGGCTCATCGTCTACAACCAGAATGGTCATATCACGCTGATCAAACGCCTCCTTGTGGAGTTCAAGCTTCTCTTCCTTTTCCATCTAAAAAACCACCATTGGTAACTGTGCCTTTTCTTCTCTCGGCAAACTAAACGAAAATGTCGAACCTGCGTGCAGTGTGCTCTCTACCCAGATCTGGCCGCCATGGGCCTCGATGATGGCGCGGCAGATGTAGAGGCCTAGCCCAGCACCAGGGGTAGCTTGTGCCATGGGGTCGCCCACGCGCTGAAAACGATCAAAAATCTGTTCCTGCTCACGCAAGGAAATGCCCATACCGACATCACTCACGCTCACGATTACCTCTTCCCCGGTTGCCTGGGCAGAAATGGTAATTCGGCGCTCGCGTGGCGAATACTTAATCGCGTTATCCAGCAGATTTTGCAGCACCTCTTCGATGCGGTCACGATCAGCCATGACAGTTGGTAATTGTTCCGGTATGTCTGCCTTGATAGCTACACCAGAACTCTTGGCGTGGAGTCGCCTCATCACTACTTCAATCAAGTTCCCCATGTCAAGCGGGCCGATATCCATTTGTAAGCCACCAGCTTGTATGCGTGAGGCATAGAGGAGATTGCCAACCAGTTTATTTAGGCGGTCAGCCTCCTCCTCTATGGCGGTGAGACGCATATGTAAGGCTTGAGGATTCAACTGTGATTGTGCATCGCTGCGCGCCAGGGTCGAGGCGTAGCCTTTGATAATGGCGATGGGCGTTTGTAGCTGGTGCGAAATCACCGAAATGAAGGTGGAACGCTGCTCTTCCTGTTGCCGTTCACGTGTAATATCACGTACATTTAGTATACCATTCATGGGTTCACCCCTGGTGGAGCGCACACAGGATGCGGTTACTGCAACAGCAAAACGTTGTCCATCACGAGCCGTTAGCATCATCTCACGATTGACCACTAGTTGTCCAGTAAATGCTTGTAAGATTGGTGAATCTTCCAGACCCAGATCATTGCCGAAACGATCTTTTGGGCGCAACACCTCAAAATAGAAGCGACCCAGCACTTCGCTCTCACGCCAACCGGTCAAACGTTGCATCGCGGGATTAAAGTCGATGATACGCAATGCGTTATCAACCGTCAAGATGCCTTCGGTACTATGTTGAAAGATGGCGGCCAGGCGTCCCTGCTCCTTTGCCAACGATTGGGCCTTCAATCCACAACGTAAGCCTGCCGCGACCTGCGCGATAAAGAGGCGCAAACTGCCAGGGGTGTCCTTGCTGCTACCATCCTGCTCAAAGCACGAACGATGGCCCGCGATACGCATGCCATGCAAGAGGCCGAGTGGTCCGGCAGGATCATAGAGAAAGAGCGAACAGCGTTCTACCGTGCCTGGCTCTCGCAATGCGCTAGCACTTTCGCTTCTGCTCACTTGTTTTGGCGATAGCGACGGAAAAGCTGCTGTGACGAGAGGGCGTTGCGATGTGGGCTGCACACCCTCCTGGGCCATGTCCAAGAATGGTGGCAACTCCTCTTCAAGCAACTGATATAGCACATATTCGGAGCTACTTTGCGGGTCAAATGCCTCATTTGAGACCACAAATACTCCGCGTTCGGCACCTAACAGTCGAAGCGCACTACCAACCAGAATTGTCAGTTGATCGTGCAAATCCTCTGACTG
>JBBPYR010000218.1:0-11098 GCA_038199755.1 Ktedonobacterales bacterium
AATAAGGAGTAGCCAGATTGATCGCGCCCTCCGCTCAATTCATTGAGCGAGATTCTGAATCACAGGCGATAAATCGCCCTGGGGCGCGATCAATCTGGCCCCTACGGATGGGCTTCCCTGTTTACCAGGTTCATTAGTAAAAGTGCATAAGCTGGCCCCTACGGAGCGTGCAGCGCGCTTCGCTGCTGCTCATGCAATTACCAGGTTCATTTGTTGACGTCCATATGCTCGCACTCTGTGCTATCTGCTTATGCTAGTAATAACCCAAGTTCCTGACTTTTGAGTTGCACAGCGAGTACGTGATGATGCATCTTTTGCAGCGTGTCGGCGAGGTGTTGGTTGAGCAATGGTGTTAGCTCGTCGGGTGTCATAATCAGCGCGATCACGCCGCTGACGGTGACGTTGGTCATGATAAGTTCTCCGTTGACGGCTTGTGGTATGCCAGTGATGGAGCAAGAGTAACCGTACAGCTGAAAGTCCAGTTGCATATTGCTGGCGGTGATATGTGCCTGAGCATGTTGAATAGGATTTGATGGCGCGATGTTCAGGGTAATCAAATTGTTGAGCGTTTGCTCTTGCACCAGAAATATCCCTGGTGGCAGTTGTGTCACTGCTGCTGGCATTTGTGCGGTCGCGTTCGTCAGTGCCTGGTCAAGTTGTGTTTGCGCGATGTTGTGCAGGTAGGGGCGTGCGACCAAGAACCAGAGTGCGCCAACAACAACAACTAGAATGATAAGGGATAGCAGGCAACCAAAACATCCACGGCGACGACGCGGGCGCGTCCCCGTAGCAAAAACAGTTTGCATCGCGGCTCCTTCTGTTTGTGATAAAGGAAGAATATTTAAAATTCGCGGCGCAAAATCTCGTCCATGGCATGAATAATATTTGCACGGATTTGCGGATCATTATTGAGTGCCTGTGTGACCTGCTCGATCATAGCCTTTTCTTGCTCGGCTGGCAGGTTATAGCCGTACTGCTCGTGAACTGCGACGGCAGCGGTACGCCGCACCTTCTCATCATCGCTCATGGCTGGTAGTGGCTGCTGCTCAGCGGTGCGCTGGTCCGTTGTTCCCGGCGGGCTGTTTCCCTTGAGTGGCTTGATGCCGTTGGCGGCAAATGGCACGTCGGTATCGATCAGGTGTGCGGAATAGGGTGTTGCGCGGTCTACATGAACTATTACGGTCTGTGCTTCCTCATTGAGTGTGGTAATCACACCTTCCAGGTAGATGACTTCAGGTGCGCCCCAATAGACGCGCTCTCCGATATGGAGAATCATCAGCAGTGGCCTCCCCGTATATGTTTTGACAATACATTATAGTATACGATGAAGTAGTAGGGGAGTTCCAATGAACAAAAGCCTATTAGCTTTTGCCATTATGATGCCGTGGTACTAATCGCAATTTGAGGAGTTCTGAAAATTTGGGTGCATGTATGGCAAGGATATCTATTAGCTCAGATGTAGATATGGGAGGATGCTGTAAGTCTTCTGCTTGCTCTCGTATTATTCTGCTTATGTGTTCAGGGTAAAGGTGAAATAAATTCGTAAGAAAATCGTCAGGAGATTGAGCCTCTATAGAAAGAGGCTCAAGAAACTCTACCGCAAAATGTTGTAAATTTTGTGTGACTATCGCTTGTGCCTGAGATGCAACGGCAGCAGCTAGTACATGTCGATCTTTAGGATCATTGGGCATAGTATCGATGATCATTCTATGGCGCGTAACCATTGCTTCTGGAAATTGGCTACGCATTATGTCTATCAGTCTTTGCGCTTTTTCTTCTGGTACATGAATATCGCTAATAAGAGTCCTTCGCACTTCCTCTAGTATGTCTTCTGTCCATTGCATACGATACAAGTTCGCGTGAGCACATCGCAACAATGTGTCGCGAAGTGAGGCAGACACAAGTACACAAGCATCAAGCACAACTACGAAAGACGACATACAATAATTCTCCTGGATATACTTCTATGTTTGTTGCTGTTGTTCGTAGAGGCCAAGTTCCTGACTCAACTGTGTCAGGTCTGCAAGGCTACTTCTTCGCTTTCTATCACGTTGTTGCTTATAATCAAGAAGGTCACTAAAGCGAATACGTCGATGTGTACCCACTTTCATGAAAGGGATATCTCCTCGTTCTAGTAGCTTTACAAGATGTGGGCGTGACACGTTAAGAATATCAGCAGCTTCTTGAGTGGTAAGTTCTTTATTAAGAGGAACGATGGTTACTGCTTGCCCATGTGCTAGATGATGTACAACTTGCCTTAGTACATAGAATAGTGATGGGGGAAATTCAATTTCTTCCTCATGAGGCCCGATTAGCTTAGGAGCATGTTGCTCGCTTTCAAAGACTCCTTCTATTTTGTTAAGTGCAGATCGCTCGCTTTCTGGAGCAACTATTGGCTCACGTTCGATTGCGGTCATGTCTTTTCCTTCCCTTTCGCATGTATCTACATCACTATGGTACAATATAAACAAAATAAACGCAATATGCAAAACAAGCAAAACAAACAAAACAAACAAAATACAAGATGCTTCCCATCTATAAGGAAATATTTTGTGTTTCCAATTTTGTTATAGTATGATAGACTACTACAGGATTTTCTTCACATTATTATCTCTCCACAGCTCAAAAATGGGCGATTATATGAACCGTAAAGTAGGTTTGCCTATTGGATGTCCACAATGAGGAGCATCCCTACTATATTAATGAGGACGTATCAACACAATTATGCACGAGAAAAGTTTGCTCACGCTGGAGTATCCAAAAATCCTGGCAAAGGTGGCGAAAGAAGCCGCCTTTTCTGCCAGCAAAGAACTGGTGCAGGCACTGCTGCCAACATCAGATATAGACGAGGCGCGGCGTCGCCTGGCCTACACAACTGAGGCTACCCGCCTGATCGACCTGCACGCCGATGCAGGAGTACGGGGCGCGCATGATGTTCGTCCGCTGCTGGCTCGTGCTGCTCGTGATGGCGTTCTCAATCCTGCCGATCTGCTTGAGGTGTTGGAGACGACACGCAGTTCGTTGTTTGTAGCACGCATGCTCGAACGGCTCGCTAGCGAGACCTTTCCCTTGCTGCATGCGCTTGGTGCGGACATTCCACAGCGTCCACGCATTGTGCAGCGCATCGAAGAGACGGTGAGCGATGAGGGCGAGGTGCTGGATACGGCGAGCCCAGCCTTGCGTAAGCTACGCTTTGATATTCGCGGCGCGAATCAGCGTCTGCAAGAACGCTTGCGAACATTGGTCAATGAGTTTGGTGGTGCGCTCCAGGAGCCGATTATTACCATTCGTAATGATCGCTACGTTATACCTGTCAAGTCTGAGAATCGCGGCCAAGTGCGTGGTATCGTACATGACCAGTCTTCGAGCGGGGCCACGGTGTTTGTCGAGCCGATGGTGGTGGTAGAACTGAATAACCGTGTGCGCGAATTGCAGATCGCGGAGCGGCAAGAAATCGAGCGTATTCTGCGTGCGCTTTCCGCCGAGGTTGGGCAAGAGGCCGAGTCGCTCAAGGTCGCGGTAGAATTGCTCGCGGATTTTGATATGCAATTGGCGAAGGCGCGCTATAGTCGCATGACACGCGCCAGCGAACCGCGCCTGAACACACAGGGGCGCATTGAGCTACGCAACGCTCGCCATCCGCTCTTGAGCGGCAAGGTTGTGCCGACGAACTTCCATCTGGGGCGCGACTTCTTCATGGTCGTAATCACTGGTCCAAACACGGGTGGTAAAACGGTGGCCCTCAAGACAGTGGGCCTGTTGACGCTGATGGCACAGGCAGGTATGCATGTGCCAGCCGAGGAATTCTCGGAACTGGCGGTGTTCGAGGACGTGTTCGCCGATATTGGTGACGAGCAGAGCATTGAGCAGAGCCTGAGTACCTTCTCCTCGCATCTGAGCCGCATCATCGAGATTTTGCGCTCGGTTGAAGCGGAACAACTGCGTGGTGTGCCCGATATTCGTGGCAAGATGTCGGAGACCTTGACGAAGCGGAATGAGCCGCGGAAGGCAAATGTCTTGGTGCTGATGGACGAGTTGGGTGCTGGTACAGACCCCAGTGAGGGTTCGGCCTTGGCGCGTGCTATTCTCTCCTTCCTCTTAGAGCGGCACGTGACGACTGTTGCCACCACGCACTACTCTGAACTGAAAGCTTTTGCCCACGAGCAGCCAGGTGTGGTTAATGCTTCGGTAGAGTTCAATATCGAGACGTTGTCACCAACCTACAAGCTGAGTATTGGCTTGCCGGGACGTAGCAATGCGCTGGCGATTGCCAGACGACTCGGACTGGACGATGGCGTGATTGAGCGTGCGCGTGAGTTTCTGGGCAGTGCTGGTGTGCGCATGGAGAACCTGCTAGAGGGTCTGCAAAGCGAGCGTAAGGCGGTCGAGGATGAGCGTTACAACCTGAGCATGGAGCGGGTCGAGGCTGAATATCAGCGCAAACAGTTGGAAGAGGAACGCTACAAGCTGGAAGAGCAGCGCGTACGAGTTCTCAATGAGGCGCGTACACAGGCACGCAAGGAACTGGAAGAGGTGCAACGTTCGCTGGCAAAGGTCAAGCTTGATGTGAGCCGCATCAATATGACACGCGAACGCTTGGGCGAGAATCGGGAGATGGTGCGTCGTCTCGAAGAGAAGATGACGGTCGTACCTGAGCCACTACGACCTAAGAAGAAGGCAGAGCCGCTTGAAGAGAAGCTCGAAGGGCCATTGCAGATTGGCGATACGGTGCGCGTTTTGAGCTTTGGGCAGAACGCTGACCTGCTGGGTCTTTCGGCAGATCGTAGCGAGGCCGAGGTGCAGATGGGGGCACTGCGTTTCCGCGTCAATGTCGATAATATTGAACGGATCAGTAAGCGCAAGGCTGCTGCCGAGGAGCGCAACACCACGCCAGTAGCAACGTCGGGCGTGGTGATTCCGCGCTACGAGGATCGACCCGCTGTGGATATGCAACTTGACATGCGCGGCTGGCGGGTCGAGCAGGCCCTTGAGGAACTGGAAACCTACTTGAATGACGCGGCAATGGCGGGTTTGCAATCTGTACGCATCGTTCACGGCAAAGGGACTGGTGCCTTACGGCAAGCTATTCGCGAACAACTGATGCACCATCCCCTGGTGAAATCCTACGCGTCGGCACCTGCTAACGAGGGCGGCGATGGCGTCACGGTGATCAAGTTGAGCGCGTAAAATATTCAGGATGCACGGTGAAGACAGAGGGACGGATACAAGCGACTGAGCCGCTTGTATCCGTCCCTCTGTCTTCACCCTGTATAGGTAGAAAGCCTATTTGTCTCATATCACGCGCTTCGTGCGTTATATAGAAGAGACGGAGCAAGTCTGTGCCGTCGTTCTCATTTCTCATGCTATAGAAGGAGCAAGGAATTCTATTATGGACCGATTCCGAGATGTCGAGTCGCGCGGCTTGTCGTATGGACGGAGCACGCTAGGGGACTTTAGTAAATTTATTTTGCGTGGCAATGTTGTTGATCTGGCAGTGGGCATTGTCATAGGTGCGGCATTTACTACTGTTGTCAACTCCTTTGTGAGTAATATTGTTACTCCTCTTATCCCTGCTGGTAACAAGCAAAGTCTCGCCAGTTGGCACTACACGCTACCTTGGGGTGGTGTATTGCAGTTTGGTGTATTCATCAATGCGGTCATCAGTTTTTTAATCGTTGCTGCTATCATTTACTTCTTCGTCGTAAAGCCTGTCAATGCTTTGACGGAACGTTTCAAGCCCAAGAAGGCACCCGAGGCACCGACGACACGCGAATGTCCCTTCTGCCTGAGTACGGTTCCGCTCAGGGCGACGCGCTGCGCCTATTGCACCGCGCAACTGCCACCTGCCGATGTCACACGGACTTGATTTTACGCATGTGTTGCAGGGCTGTTGAACGTTTGGGAATAATCGCACCACGAACTCCGTAGGGACCAGCTTCAGCTCGTCCTCCGCTCAATTCATTGAGCGAGATCCCCCGGATCACTGGCGATAAATCGCCTTGGGACGCGCTGAAGCTGGTCCCTACGGAGTTCGCAACATGTTGGTCAGTGCTAGCAAATGCGGGCTACGCTCGTGTTTTAGCGTAGCGCGCTTTTGTTATCACATACCAATTGTTGCTTACGCTAGGGCGCGTGCCTTTTGCTGGTAGTGTGTTTGCGAGACGAGTACGAGCAGGATGACGACAATGCCCAGGATGATGTGCGGTAGCCAAGCATTGGGTGCTTGGTTGATGAAGCCGAACACGAAGGGCGAGACGGCGAGGAACGAAGAGGCTACAAAGTCGAATATCAGGTGAACTGTCATGGGAATGAACTTCAGGCTAGGGATGCCCAATTCGTAGTTTGTGAGCAGGCTATAGAGGATGAGGCCAACGCCCAGTATCATGGGGATGAGAACTGCGGGCCCACCCACACTATAGAAGCCGAAGACGAATGGGGCGGCGATGAGGCCGATGCCGCCGATGTAGTCAAAGTAGGCATGAATGCCGGTTGGCACGAAACGAATTGCCTTCATAATGACAAGCCTTTCTGCTGGCAGGGCCAGCGTATGATGATGATACAGATGTGTCTTGTGTCCTTGCGCTATGCAAGCATTGCTATGATGCTTGAACACGTGCTGCCAGATGTACGGGGAAGAGGGAATTGTGGATTACTGCGGATGCCCAAATGATGAAGTATGGGTCTTGACTAGGATGATCTATCTTGCTATTATGACGGTGTTGAGATATCAGTGATATCGCATAGACATGCGCCCATAGCTCAGCGGATAGAGCAATTGTCTTCTAAACAATTGGCCGCAGGTTCGAGTCCTGCTGGGCGCGCCAAAAGGCATAGGCGACAGAAAATGTACATTTTCTGTCGCCTATGCCTTTTCTATTTCATGGTTTGTAGCATGGATGGGGGTGCTGGCTTGCTGCATGGAAAGGACGGTGGTTTGTGGTGTGCCGCAACTGATACAAAAGAGCATGAGCAGGGGCAGGCATAGGGCTATGCTACATATGTGTTTGAGATGGTTGCGGTTCATAAACCTTGCTCTTTCCCTGACTATCTACCAATTACGAGAATCGCGCGCAATGAATTGCGCGGTGGCCGCGATAAATCGGGGCCCTACAGTCGTTGCCATCGTTACCAGTTTCATTGGTTCATCACGATCTTCGGGTTTCTATGAACGAGTGATATGGTGTTCTAGATGAGTATAAGACAAATAGAGCGAATGTGGAAGGGCAATATGTGTTTTTGCCGGATGCAAGAAATGCATTGACGCGGCTTTATATAACGTGATACACTGGCGAACAGCACGTTTTATAATGAAATATGTAGTAGAAATCTCCATCTGTAGAGGCTTGATGGGTCGTGAGCAGGTGGGGGTTGGTAGTAGTAGATGTAGGCTTTGTAGGAAAAAGGCTAGTGCGCCCTGGAATATGTTGATTAAACTATGAGAGGGGAACAGCATGCCGGAACAACATGCATCTGTTACTATTCAAGCACCTGTAGAGCAGGTGTACACCTTATTCACACATTTTGATGATTTCCCCAAGTTTATGCATTTCGTCAAAGAAGTGACGTATTATGACGAGCAGCGCAGCCACTGGGTCGTGCATGTGTTGAACGATCACGAGTGGGATGCCGTTAACGAGGATTGGATACCGAACCAACAGATTGGTTGGCGTTCGACGCGTGGGCTGCAAAACACGGGCAAGGTAAAATTTCGTACGATCAGTCCGCAGCAAACGATTGTGGATGTGTATCTTCACTATGTTCCCCCGACCGGACCTCTGGGCGTGCTTGGCGATAGTTTGGGTGGCAACACCTACTTTGCGCGTATTCTGCAAGAAGACCTGAATCACTTTGCCGCCATGGTTGAGCAGGCACCTGTGGGTGCGTTGGACCCGATGTCGTCACACTATCTTTTCCACAAAGAAAGCGCAGTGATGAGGGGAGAGACGACTGAACGGCAAAAAGCGATGATGGCAAGCGACCCACGCATGAGCAACGAGGCGTTGGCTGAGCGCAATGCTCGTGTGGAGCACGAAGCTGCTGCACGGCGGGAGGCGCAACAGAGCCGTGAGCAGGAATTCTTGCAAAGGCGGGAGCAGCGGCGCAGAGCGGAGCAGGAGCAGCGAAAACTGATGGAGCGTGAGCAGGCCAGACGGTTGCAAGAGCAGCGTGAGCGAGCCGCTGCCCTAGCCCAGGCTGCCGTGCAATACGATCCACATCCCATTCATGACACGATTGGTGGGCGCAATGCCTCGCTTGATCGTACCGCCTTTGGCGACCAGGATTCGCGTAGGCCGCGCCATCCTAAGCACGAGGAAGACCCTATGACGGCTCGTGACCCCCACTTTTTAGAGAAGAGTAAGGTCACGGTGAGGCTTGATGAGGAAGAGATGAAGCAGCAGTCACCGTGGCGTAGCTCCATCCGTGGCAGACTCTCCGAGAGTAAACAAGATAGCGAGCAAAAAGAATAAGAGAAAGCGCAAGCAATAGGACCCCCCAAACAGATAACAGACAAGTCGTTGTCTTTTTGGGGGGTCCTATTGCTTGCTATGCATTGATGCCTTTTAATATACTAGGGAACAGGTGAAAAACGGTTTTCCAGACTATGTCACAATAGTTCAAGGATGTTCAAGATATGAGATTACGCTCGCCACGCCGCGTCTTTTTGGTGGCACTCGCTGTGCTGCTGGTGCTGGCAATTCCTGCTGGCGTGCTGGCATTATTCCAGCGGGGTTTTTTCTCGCCACAGCAGTCGCTATCCTCTACCCCCACTGCGGCATCGCTGGCTGCTAACCTTGCTCCAGTAGAGTACGTGAATCCCTTTATTGGGACGTATGCGGGCAAGGCGTCTGCGGGGATTGGCGGCTTTGCGGGCGGCAATGTGTTTCCGGGGGCGTCTTATCCGCGTGGGATGGTGCAGTGGAGTCCTGACACAACGAATGGTCCCGGCGGCTATCATTATAATCAGCCCGATATGCACGGTTTTAGTCTGACCCATTTTAGTGGGCGCGGCTGTAGTGCCTATCAAGATATTCCGTTTTGGCCCACGCTTGGCCCTCTGGCGAGTTCGCCAGCGCAGGTTGCAAGCTATCAATCGGGTTTCTCGCATCAGAGCGAGCAGGCGATGGCGGGCTATTATAGTGTGAGCCTAGATGCGACCAACATTCGCGTAAATTTGACGGTGACGGCACGTACGGGTTTCGCGCAATTTGTGTATCCCGCTAGTAAGGATGCGCTGTTGTTTATCGATGCTGGCGGCAGCGCAAACAGCGACTTTGACGCGGGCACGGGTGTGCAGATTGTGGGCAATGATACGGTGAGTGGGTCGGCGACGAGCGGCCACTTCTGTGGAAGCCACAACACCTATACGATCTATTTCGCGGCGAAGTTTGACGCTGCCTTTGCGGGCTTTGGCACATGGAATGGTGCAACGGTGACTGCTGACTCGCGCAGTAGCAACGGCAAACAGTCGGGTGCGTATCTGCGTTTTGATACGACACGGCAGCAGCGCATGCAGGTGAAGGTGGGCATTTCGTTTGTGAGTGCGACCAATGCAATGCTGAACCTTGAGCAGGAAAACCCTGGCTGGAATTTTGAGCAGGTGCGGCAGGCGGCAAAACAGGCCTGGAATGAGCACCTATCAGCGATTCACGTTGCTGGTGGCACAAGTGAGCAGAAGCAGGTGTTTTATACTGCCCTCTATCATACGTTGTTCCATCCCAATATCTTCACGGATGTGAATGGGCAGTACTTGGGCTTTGATCAGAAGATACACGTGGCATTGGGCTATACTCAATATGAAAACTTTCCTGGCTGGGACATGTATCGCTCTTTGATTGCGTTGATTGCCCTGTTGGAGCCAAAGGCGGCGTCGGATATGATGGAGTCGCTGGTGATGGATGCTCAGCAGGGTGGAGGTGGCCTGCCACGTTGGGAGGTTGCGAACGACAATTCTGGTGGTATGGTGGGTGATTCGGACGATGCTTTGATTGCGACGAGCTATGCCTTTGGTGCGCGGAACTTTGATGTGCAGGCGGCGTTACAAGCAATGAACATGGGGGCGTCACAGGCGGCGACGCTGGCCGGAAAATATCATCCACGCGAGGGATTGGATGATTATTTGCGGCTGGGTTATGTCTCGACGCGCTTTACTGGTTCAGCGGCGATTACGCTGGAATATGCGACCGATGATTTTGCGATTGCACAGTTTGCCAAGGCGACTGGCAACATGCCCGTGTATCAGACATATCTACAGCGTTCACAGAACTGGAAGCACTTGTTTCGTGCGAGTGATGGCTATATTGTGCCACGCAATGCTGATGGGAGTTTTGTCAACCACTATATGCCGACGAGCGAACAGGGGTTTGTGGAGAGTAATGGTTTGCAATATAGCTGGATGGTGCCCTATGATTTGCCACATCTCTTTCAGGCGATGGGCGGCAATGCAGCGGTGGTGCAGCGGCTGGATGCGCACTTCAGGCAGTTGAATGCGGGTCCGCTCAGTAGCTATGCTTTTATGGGGAATGAGCCGGAGTTTGAGGTGCCGTGGGAATATGATTTTGCGGGTGCGCCAGCGCGCACGCAGGATGTGGTGCGGCGTATTGTGACGCAGCTTTTCACGGCGGCACCCGATGGTTTGCCGGGGAATGATGATGGGGGAGCGATGTCTTCGTGGTATGTCTTCGCGGCTCTGGGTCTCTATCCTGAAATTCCGGGCGTGGCGGGTTTTGCGCTGGGTAGTCCTCTCTTTCCCACGATGACTGTCCGGTTGGGGAGCGGTGCCGTGCTGCATATTGTTGCCCCCAATGCGAGTAAGAGTGTGCGTTATGTGCAGCAGTTTACGGTGAATGGGCAGGCCTACAATCAGCCGTGGCTACCCTTTGAGCAGATTTCCCAAGGTGCCACGTTGCACTATACATTGGGGGAGCAACCCCATCCGTAGGGGCGAGATGTATCGCGCCCAATAGACATCAACCTAAGAATAGATGAGATGGTGGGAACGCTCGTTTCAGGAGGGGCGGGAGTGGTGTGGGAGGGTGGAGTGGACCCTTGGGTCGCCCGTGGGGTGGGGAAAACGCCCCAAAAGGGGTTGGTATCCCTG
>JBBPYR010000219.1:0-8489 GCA_038199755.1 Ktedonobacterales bacterium
AGACTACGGCATTTTCCATCTCGCTGAATTTGCCATTTTGACTCATATCCCCATCCGCACCCTCCCTTCTTCTCTCGGCTCTCCACAGGCCATTCTTCAGCACTTTGGCATTAGTCCCTAAATCTTATATCATAACGTCAATACACCCCACAATAGGAATGCGCCTTCTGGGTCTTCTGGTAGCCCATGACGCATTCTGATATATTACGGCGTACTCTAGTACTCTCTGACACCATCTCACCTTCGCTTGTGCACATTTAGACACGGTACCTTTAGCCTCTTGCTTGACACATAGATGTATTTGCATCTATAGTTGCGATTATTAGGGGGAAGTTGCAGTACACATCATGCCAAACTCCATACGTGCTGCAACCTGTTGTTTTTTAGCACATATGGGGCACCTTCTGCCCTTTGGAGCGACACAAGTGAACAGACAAACTCGCCCAGAGGCAACGACGCATGGGGGAAAGCGTCGTTTGCGTCTACGAATTGGGCATAGCAGCAAGATCGTGAGTAGTGTTGCACTAGCGTTCTGCCTCGCACTACTCTCAATTTCCATACTGAGTGTCCTCGATACCGCTCAAAGAGCGTATGCCAATAGTGAAGCAAGAATAATTCCCACCAGTACGTTTACACCACAGATCAGCAGTCCGCTCACTCAAAGAAGTGGGTCGCTGTCAAGCAAACCACAAACTGCGGCTAATGTAGATGTAGCAGTTGGTCCTATGTTTTGTCTGCCTACTGGGCTTTGTACGCCTACCCCGACACTGACCAATACGCCTACTCCGACACCGACCAATACGCCTACCCCGACACCGACCAATACGCCTACCCCGACACCGACCAATACGCCTACTCCGACACCGATTCCAACGCCCACGAATACACCAATTCCGACGGCGACGCCGACGACTGCACCAACACAGGGCGTAACGCCGACTGCAACGAAGGCAGTGCCGACACCGACGCCAAAAGCGGGTGGTGTTGGCGGTCCACCACCGGGGGGGGTTCCCACACAAAATCCAGGCAAGCCGACACCACCGAGTAATGGTGGCACATCACCCAATAATGGCTCTCCCACCCCGACGCCCGCTGGCGGCAATGACCAGGGCAACGGTGGGAATGCACAGCCTAATGTCAATGTAAATGGTGACCCTGGCACAACAGGCACCACCACGGACTCTACTGGGCTCATCGTTGGTGCGTCAGCAGGTGTGGTCCTCTTGCTCATCCTCGCTGGCATTGGTGGCTGGTTGCTCTACAACAAGCGTATGGACGAGCAGGCCAAAAGCAGCATTTCTCCTGCTTACGGCTCACCATTGCAGCCCGAACAAGGTGGCTGGAACTCCTTCCAGGCAGACGCCGGATTGGGAGGAATAGCCTCCGGTGGTGGCCCTGGTGCTCCCACCATGATGCAGCAACCGATCTCGTTTGGTATGAATGACAGCATACCAACAACGCCGCCACCCGACTATAACGCGATGCATCAATCAATGACGAATGCTGGCTATCATAACGAGGACTTGGCAGCTCATGCTGGCGAGGCAGGCTATCCAGCATACCATAATGAGGGCTTGACAGCTCATGCTGGCGAGGCGAACTATCCAGGCTATCATAACGAGGGCATGCCAAATGGTTCTGGCGAAGCTGGCTATCCGGGCTATCATAACGAATATGCCACGATGCAAAGCCATTCACCTTTAGATGAACAAGCTCTTCTTGGGTATAGCAATGGAGCATTTGGGCAGGTACCTGAAACTCCTTTGCCCACAAATCCCGCAGAAAGCTATCTGGATGAAGTGATGCAGCAAGCACAAGTTGGTCTCTTTGTACTACCAGACAAAGAGGGATAAGCGAGAGACAAAGAGGGATGCTGCTCCACCTCGATGGAACAGCATCCCTTTTCTGCTTGCTTATACTTCTACTCTGCTATACCTCACCCTAGACTCGCTTATTCAGTGCGGAGTGCGACAATAGGATCAAGCCGTGAGGCACGCACCGCTGGATACAAACCAAAGACAACACCAATAGCAGCTGACACAAGAAACGGCGTCAAGATTGAGTTGACCGAAACAATAAAGGGCAGTGAAACCAGCTTTGTGATGCCAAAGCCAATTAAAAGCCCCAAGATCATACCAATAATGCCACCGACAAGACTGAGTGTTAAAGCTTCTATCAGAAACTGATTCCTGATGTCGCTACGGCGTGCGCCAATCGACATGCGAATACCAATCTCCCGTGTGCGTTCGGTGACGGAGACAATCATGATGTTCATGATGCCAATGCCCCCCACCGTCAGCGAGATAGCGGCAATACCCACTAACAAAAAGGTGAGCGTTTGCGAGAATTGTTGCGCGGTCTGCAAAAGTTGGCTAGAGCTGATGCTTTGGAAGTCATCGGGGCTACCAACCGGGATACGATGCCTGCGCTCAAGAATAGTCGTTAAGCCCTGCTGTACCGTGTTTACATTATCCGAGCTATCAACCTGCACCTGAATCTGATCAACATAGGTTGAATTTTTGAGCCGTGTCAAGGCCGCAGCGAACGGGACAAAGACTACATCATCCTGGCCAAAGGAGCCACCTTTTGACTGTAATACCCCTACAATCGTAAAAATTTGGTCGCGCACACGAAGTTGCTGGCCAATGGGATCGGCACCAGATGCATCGAACAAACTGTGCATCACGGTTTGGCCAAGTAACGCGACGGGTCGCCCTGAAAGATCATCGCTATTACTAAACCATTTTCCCTCAGCTAGGTCCCAACTCTGAATGCTCTGGAAAGCCGTACTGACCCCTTGTATGCGTGTATTCCAGTTTTGATGTCCATAAATGACTTGTGCGCTCAAGCTAATAACCGGGCTGACACCCGTCACATGGGATATATGCGCAAGTGCCTGCATGTCTGATACAGTCAAAGACTGCGTTGTGCCGCTAGCCCCAAACGCCCCACGCGAATTTGCCGAGCCTGGAGAAATAATGATGGTATTAGTACCCAGACTGGAGATGCGTCCATTGATGAAGGCACTCGCGCCCTGGGTGAGGGTAAGCGCGGCGATGACGGCAGCCACCCCAATAAAGATACCAAGCGAAGTGAGCAGAGAACGCAAACGATTCGCCCACAATGCCTCTAAAGCACTACCGAAATTAGCACCAAGCATATTGCCGCGTTGGAAGCCTCGTCCACCGAATTGTGGCAGTGCCTCTGCAACAGCAGTGTTGGCAGAAGGGGTTTGTTTCATAGGTGGTGTGCCCACTATGATATCTCCTTCACCTGAGTCGGAGTAATACGAGGCTCATTCTTCGTTGCTCTCGCCATTTGCTCCCATTCTTCCTTGGCAGAGCGCGGAGCAAGAATGGGTTCATCACGCACGACTTGTCCATCGCGGAAAACAACTTGCCGTTTGGTAAATTGGGCGATATCAGGCTCATGCGTCACCAGCACAATTGTCAGGCCCTGTTCATTCAAGGCTTGTAAGACAGCCATGATCTCGATACTCGTGCGGCTATCAAGATTGCCAGTCGGCTCGTCGGCGAGGAGCAGGGAAGGGCTATTGACGAGGGCTCGTGCAATAGCTACGCGCTGTTGTTGCCCGCCCGAAAGTTGCGATGGTTTATGATCCATACGCGCCCCCAAACCGACCAACTGCAACGCTCTCCCAGCACGGCGGTCACGTTCCGACTTGGAATACCCCGCGTATACCATAGGCAGGGCCACATTACTGAGGGCGGTAGCACGATTGAGCAGATTGAACCCTTGAAAGACAAAGCCGATCAAGCGATTGCGTACATCGGCTAACTCATCATTCGACATGCGACTGACCAGTTTACCGGCCAGCCAATACTCGCCTTGCGTTGGACGATCCAGACAACCCACCATATTCATGAAGGTAGATTTACCCGAACCGGATGGCCCCATGATAGCAACAAACTCACCCTGACGTACCTCAAGGGAGACCCCCTGCAAGGCATGAACTCGTGTTTGTCCCAACGTATACGTTTTTACCAGGTTTCGTACTGCAATAACAGTTTTCGCTGCTGCACCAGTCCCGGTGGCACTCTGCACAAGCGGGCTTGAAGGCATTGGCATTGGCATGGTTGACTGCTCAGACAGGGAGGCGGATGGCAGCTTAGAAGCTACCATCTCGCGCTGTGTTGGTTGATCGGGTATTTCAAGCGCACCCTGAGTAGTGGGCAAGTCACCCGCACCACTACCTGTAGAGCCTGTTGAACCCGCGGGACGTATTGGCTGCGTAGGTTGTTCAGGCTTTTCAGGTTCTACTGGTAGGCCGGAATCGTTGTTCGCCATATCTAGTCTCTTATCTTTAGAAAGAACTATTTTATGCATGTTACGCATATTCTACTACCCACGCTGTACACCGACGACGATCACCTCATCAGCGGTAAGACCTCTTAAAACCTCGTAGGTTGTCTCGTCGGTTAATCCCAACACGACAGGCTTCACGACAAATTGATCACCTGCACGTTCAATAACGTACGCGGGAATAGGATTATCTGCCGTGATAGCAGGATTTTCGGTTTCCAGCTCATTGAGCATTTGGCGTGCCTGTAACAAAGCTGAACTAGCAACCTGAGTGCTGATAATAGCCTTTTGCCCATTCGTGCTTGCAGAAGCAGTACGTGCGAAATTGATTGCTCCGACGGGAATGAGAAGGGTACTCTTGCGCTGTATCACCGTGATAGTGATGTTCGCGGTCATACCCGGCAAGAGATTTAAATTGTGTAGATTGGTCATATCAACGTCAACAGTGACAGGATACGTAACCACATTAGAGACCGTTTGACCATTAGGGGAAATGGCACTGACAGTTCCACGGAAGGCACGATCACCATAGGCACTCACGGTGAATTGCACAGGCTCGCCCACCTTGAGATTTCCCACATCGGATTCATTGACGCTTGCCAGCACTTGTAAGGCCGTATCATCGACGATCTGGATGAAGGTCCCCCCACCGCTTGCCGTGGTGGATGCAGAACTGCTGGAAGTGCCGGGTGTTCCACCGACGGTACCATTGACGGTCGCAACAATACCATCATGAGGTGATGTCAATGTTGCATTTTGCAGATTGTGCTTGGCCGTAGTTAATTGTGCCAGAGCGGTATTCAATTGGCCTTGCGCGGTCGTGAGTTGGCTCTGCGCACTGGCTTGACTGACAGCGGCATTGGCCTGGGCCGTGGTTAACTGACTTTGTGCGCTACTCACCTGAGATTGAGCAGTATTATTGCTAGCGGCACCTTGCGTTTGTGAAACGGCTAATTGTTTCTGATCGCTAGTAATTTTCGCCTGTGCAACCGCGACATTAGTAGTTGCCTGAATTTGTGCGGTGTTCAAAGCTTTCTGATCGCTGGCGACTTTCGCCTGGGCCGCGTCATTATTTGCCGTTGCCTGGGTGTGAGCTGAGTCCAATGCGCTCTGCGCACTATTCACCTGCGCCTGGGCCGTTGCGACGGTGGAGTTGGCTTGCGCGACGGTCTGTTGGTATTGCTGTTGCGCCAATTGCACACAATTGGGCGATGGTCCTGGTGTTACCGCTGGTGTTGGATTACAGGCGGCAATAGCATTGAGTTCCTGGGTATGGGCCAGGTTAATTTGAGCCTGGGCCTGTGTCTGCGCATTTTGCAACGAGGTTTGGGCATTATTCAAGGTTGTTTGAGCTGAGTTAATGGTGGCCTGTGACGTTGCCTGGGTATTATTCAGATTTGTTTGATCGTTGCTCAAGGCGGTTTGGGCCGAGTCAATACTGGCCTGGGCCGATGCCTGGGTATTCGTCAAACTTGCCTGATCATTCGTTAATGTTGAGACAGCCGCGTTAATACTGGCCTGCGTTTGCGACAGGATTTTACTGAGTGCTGATTGAGCATTCGTGAAGGTTGTTTGAGCGGCGGCGACGGTTGCTCCGGTCTGTCCTTGCGTCTTGTCATACGAATTCTGCGTGTCATTATAGGAATTCTGTGCGTTCATTGCAGCTGCCTGTGCCTGATCGAGGGCATCCTGTAACGAGGTCTTATCAAGCTTTGCCAGAACTTGGCCTTTTTTTACGGTCTGTCCAACTTTTACGTCGATTTCCGAAATCTTACCGCTCCCAGAAAAGACAACGTTGTAGACACCACTCTGGATTGGCCCAGTTGCGCTCACCGTAAGCGCGAAATCGCTTTGATAGACTTTTTGATATTGATAGGTGGTTGTTCGCGAGCCACTGCGCAGTGCAGCAAACACGCTCCCACCCACAAGTACCAGGATTACAAGTCCAGCAATTATAATAAAAGCGGGCCTCCTCCACCAGGGGCGACGGGGAGCGGCGACTAAGTCTTCGGCGTCATTATCCGTGAAACTAGGCAAAGATAACATTGGATTGGGTGATTCATTCGACATACAAGGATTTTCTCCTCTTCCGACAAAATAGTAGTGATATAGGCAAATATAAAAAGAAAACACGTTTATTAGCCACACATATACATAATCCCCACGTACACGCCCTAGTATACATCTCTTCTATAGAAAAGTCACTGAGAAATTGTAAAAAAATTGTAAGTACTATTCCTCATCTGTTGTCTCCCTGCCTCAGCCTTGATTGTACTGATGCTGAGCCTACATAGTTTAGCGAAAACACCCGATTAGAAGAGAGACGCAACAAAATCTATCGGAACATCCTTCGGGTTCCCCACCTTGTAAAAGGTTCTGTTCTTAGCAAAGAATGCTGACTGGGGACATTCCTACCGGGGTTAGAATTGAGAGAATCAACGAATGATCGTACGGGTTCATGGTTTTG
This sequence comes from Ktedonobacterales bacterium, assembly GCA_038199755.1. Taxonomy (GTDB): domain Bacteria; phylum Chloroflexota; class Ktedonobacteria; order Ktedonobacterales; family Ktedonobacteraceae; genus JBBPYR01. Next base: position 6,791 of record JBBPYR010000219.1, read on the forward strand.
ATTGGAAAATCTATAATGAGCGCATCATGCCAGCCTTCAACCTTTGGCTTGTCAATAATGATGAACAGACAATAATGAAACTGTACATGAACACTCAGCGTGCAAAAGCGGAAGAGCACCGAGTGACGCCTGTACAACGGCATAGTTCGTGGCTACAAGCGCAGGCCTTTGTGAGACGGTTGCCGCGAGGACCACACGCAGTTGATGAATATTCCGTCCTTTGTACACCAGAACGCTTTAATCCACTGAGCGATCAGTATATGTATCGTTATCCGCCACAACTGTATCGCAACTCTGAGGCCTTACGGATGATCTGGAGTGCGCTGATAGAGGAATACTGCCTGCCCTGGTTTCAAGTGACTGACGACTTAGAAAAGTTCATGGTTCCCCCACAGCACCCGCAGCACCCACAAGTGCAACAAGGGCAGGACACATACAAAGGTACCACAACCCAGGCCACGCCTAGTGCGCGCGTGGCTCAAAAAGCACTTGAGGAAAATGGTCCTTCCATAAAAGAGGCTGTCTTTCGGAGCGAGCTCATCACGTTGCTCCAATCTGCTGGTCTGGCAGAGCTAGCGCAAGCGATTGTCATCCACAATGTAGATGAACAGCAAGCTCTCCAGCACGCCGCTACTGGCAAAGCAGGAGCAAATGAACCGCTTCAGGCAAGCACCCCTGGCAAACTAACAGAGCACAAACGAGATGAGACATTCGACGAGGAAGAAGAGACTGAGGAGAGTGGGGTTCTGATTGGTCAACAGCACGCCCCAATTCGTCTGCGTGGTTGGCTGGCGTCATTCTCGATCCGTGCGATGGCGTTGTTCGAGTTGCTGGCCTGTGGACGCCGTTGCATGCCCTTTGGCTATGAGGCAAGCGATCTGGCTACGGGCTATGTCGGCTATTTGACACCGGATGAGGTGTGGCAATTGGCCCTTTGCTTACGCAAGGTGCAATCGCCAGCAGCAGAGCAGGTGACAGCGGACTTTCAGAAGTTTCAGAAGCAAATCCGCGAGAAAACGTTGGCCTTTCGCATGCTCGACGAGGTCTTGCCCGAATATAGTGAGGAGTTCATGAGCCTTGTACGCATTGCCGCCTTACAGGGACTGGGGCTGATCTGTAGTGTTGGGTAGTCGGGAGATGGGGTATCGCTACTCCACGTCTATCCCACGTAGCAACGTGTCGAACAGTGTTTGTTCACCGCTGGCAGGAGATGCCTCAGCATATTGCTGACGTAGCTGCATGAGGCGAAACAACATCATCAGGTGCCGACTGACCGCTTGCTCACGCTCGCCGGGCTTCATCGCCTCCAGGTCATTCGCCTGTAGCAGCATGATAATGCGCTCTTCTAAGGCAATGAGCCATTTATGGACGCGCCTCAGCATATCTTGCTGGCACTCTTCGGCATTCATAGGAATCATCAGGGTTGGTGGCATATTCGGCGTATTTGGCGTATCGGCCATATCTATCGCTCCTTATTAATACTCTTGGAAAATGCTGTAGGGACCAGCTTCAGCGCGTCCGCAGCCTGTTGGCGAAACGCTCCTCAACGAGTACGGGACGCGCTCAAGCTGGTCCAAGAGACATCAACCTAAGAATGGCTGAGGCGATGGGATCGCACGGTTCAGTAGGGGCGGGGGCGGTGATGCAGGGTGGAGTGGACCCTTGGGTCGCCCGTGGGGTGGGGACAACGCCCAAAAAG
>JBBPYR010000220.1:0-8373 GCA_038199755.1 Ktedonobacterales bacterium
ATTTTGGCTGCCAGCAGTTCCACATCGGTTGAGGGGTGCGCCTGACAGCAATAGACGCTCGCTTCCTTGCCGCTCTTTACCGGGTAGAGAAGCTCGGTAATCATCCCTTCGGCGAAGAAGAAATCGAGGGCTAGCTGAACTGGGTCTTGTTGAGCAAGTATTTCTTGTTCTTCCTGTTCGTCCATTGCGCGAAGTTGTTTGTTTTTTGCCATGCTATGTGTAGGCTCCTTGTATAGGTAGGTGTGTAGTCGATGTATTCAAGATGGTAAAAAATGGATGAATGGTAGGCATAGAGCACCTCTTCTTTCGCGTTGACCTCAGCTCTTGGGAAGGGTGAGAGCATGGACATAGACGGAGAAAAGGCCGCCAACATCATATGCTGGCGGCCCGAGGTATCGTAGGAAACAAAAAGCCATCCAGCGAGGGACGGCCAGTGGATGCGTTTCTCTTGCAAGCTTATCTACTTGCTGTTTGTATTATTTTGAGAACCGCCGAGATTGCTTCTGACCTGCCCGGAGACATGATGCGGTGAGGACGATGACTTGTCGCATGGCACGCTCCTTTCATATGTCCCAGCAATAGCGTGCTGGAACTGGTCAGACAATGTAGTATACGGTGAGTTTACACGAGGGGTGCGGAATTGTCAAGAGCAAATCAGAAGGCAGAGGCGGAAACGCTTAGCTGAGGCTCTTGTGCTTCAAGCACTTGCAAGAAGGCGTTGACCACCTGCGGGTCAAACTGGGTGCCCGCACCGTGTTGGAGTTCCGCTCGTGCCTCCGCTACCGAAAGAGCTTCCTGGTAAGGGCGCTCTGAGGTCATGGCGTCATAGGAATCAATCACGGAAAGAATACGCGCCCCCAGTGGGATTTCTTGCTGAGCTAAGCCATAGGGATAGCCCTGTCCATCCCAGCGTTCATGATGAGCCACCACAATGTGAGAAACAAGCCCAAATTGTCCTCTTGCCTGGGCGAGTATCTGCTGGCCTATTTGCGGATGGCGACGCATTATCCCCCATTCATCTTCGGTGAGGGGGCCAGGCTTCTGTAAAATGGCTTTGGGAATACCAATTTTGCCAATATCATGTAATTGTGCGGCTAGGCGAAGCAGTACGATCTCTTCCTCGGACCTGCCCAACGCTTGCATGGTGGCTTCGGCCAATTGTATCATGCGGTTCGCGTGCGCCTGTGTTTCTTGGTCATGGAATGTTGTCATCGTTGTCATTGTTTGCAGGATGCTTTGCTCGCTATACTGGGGGAGCGGTAGATGTAGGTTCTTGTCTTCCTGGAGCGGAGCCACCTCCAACTCATCGGGGAGACAGACCCGATTGCGGCCAGTGTGTTTGGCGGCATACATCGCGATATCGGCCATGTTCAGCAACTCCTTGGCGATAAGTCCATCAAGGGGAAAGGTTGCCAGACCAAAACTAGCCGTGAGAGGTATAGGTACCACAGATTGCGTCTCATCTCGCTCCCATAGACAGGGTGCCGCAGCGATAGAGCAGCGTAGGCGTTCGGCCAGTTCGAACGCCTGTGCCTGTTCGATATCCGAGAGCAGGATGGCGAACTCTTCGCCACCGTAGCGTCCAACACAGTCGCCTTTGCGAACGCCCGCACGCAGTCGTTGTCCCACCTCGTATAGTGCGGCATCGCCCGCCGCATGTCCCCAGGTGTCATTAATGCTCTTAAAATGATCTACATCAACAAAGATGATGGCACAATTGCGTTGGGTGTCCTGACAATCGGCAAGTTCTGCCTCAATCCGCTCGATAATAGCACCATGATTAGGCAAACCCGTCAACCCATCGGTCAAAGCTTGCATCTGGATCGTGGCATGAGCCACCTCCAAGCTGCTATAGGCCTCAAAAATGACCTTGTGCGCTTGCTCCAAATCGACGGCACGGTCGGCCTGAATGACTGCTCTTTTCGTCGTGATCGCATAGAAGATGCCCAGGAAGGCACTTGCGTAAAGCAAGAGACAGAGATAGAGAAGGGCATGTTGGAGTTCCGAATGCGATAGCAGCTGAGCAACTTGATCGCGATTAAGGATAAGCAGGAACCAGAAGAACAAGAGGTTTTCGATAATCGCGCACACAAAGATCATCCACGCAGGGACAAAGAATCCAAGTGATACCAGGAATGTCGTCATCAAAAAACAAGTCCATATGAGGAGATGCGGATCTGTGATAGAAGCCGTTTGCGCGGCCATGAGGATGGTTAAGCCATAGCAGAAATAAAAGGTCACACAGGCGAGTTTGATGTATCCTTGTCGATTGAGCCAGAGTGCCAACAGCATGAAGCACACTTCAAGACCATACACGGGTAGCTCGTAGGCAAGTGAAGGGATAATAGCCGCACTTGCTATATCCCCCAGGCATAGTATCAAGGAGATCAACGGCATAAGGCTGAAAAGGCGGCGTTTGCGCATGTTTTCTCGTTGGGCGAGTGTCGTCATGGGAGAACCAGCGGGTGTCATGGTGGTAAACCACCAGGAGCGGAACGTCTGAAAAACACGGTTCATCATACACCTCAAGAAAACAAGCACCATCACATCTATTTCTTCTCTTCTTCATCGGCCATTTTTGCAGATTCTTGAGTTCTGATTTTGTTGTCCAATTGAGATATCGTCAGTTCTGTTCTACTTGTCTATAGGGGGTGGATATGGTACAGTGGTTGAAACGTAGAGGCCTAACAGAGAGTTGGGCAAGCATTTGACGTGTTTGCTCGAGGTTACATTTTGTGTTGTGAAAGGAAAAACTCTTATGAGTAGCAGTGAATCGATAGGTGCATCTGTGCTCAAAGAGTTGGAGTTGCTGCGTACACGGGTGAGGGAGTTGGAGTGGGGGGAGGAAGAACGGGTGAGAGAGTTGGAGTGGAGGGAGCAGGAGCGGGTACAGGTGAATGTGGCTCTTGATGAAGGTATGCGCTTGGCGGCTTTGATGCGCGATGTGAGTGTGGCACTGATTCAGAGTGGACGCTTACAGGAAAGTTTGGGGCAGTGTGCGCAGGCACTGGTAACACACCTGGGGGCGGCTTTTGCACGAATTTGGACGCTGAATGCAGACACCAATGTGCTTGAGTTGCAAGCTAGTGCTGGCATGTATACGCACCTGGACGGACCTCATGCGCGTGTTGCGGTAGGTGCCTTCAAGATTGGCTTAATTGCGTCTGAACGCCGCCCACATTTGACGAACGCTGTCATTGGTGATGAGCGTGTTGGCGACCAAGAATGGGCCGCACGCGAAGGGATGGTCGCGTTCGCAGGGTATCCGTTGCTGATTGAGGGTGAGGTGGTGGGGGTGATGGCTCTTTTTGCGCGTATTCCCCTTTCGACTGCGGTGCTGGACGCGATGGCTTCCGTCTCTAATGCGATTGCTGTGGGTATTGAGCGCAAGCGCATGGAGGAGGAACACGCGCACTTGCTCATGGTTGAGCAGCAGGCGCGGGCACAAGCGGAGGAGGCACAGCAACGGCTGGTGCGTATTCTGGACAATTTGACCGAGGGCTTCATGATCTTTGATGAGGAATGGCGGTACGCGTATATCAATCCGCAAGCTACTCCTTATACTGGTAAACCATGGAATAGGTTGATTGGGAAGAACGTGTGGGAGGAGTTTCCAGAATTGGTAGGGACTATCTATCATGAGCGCTATCACTACGCGCTGCTGCATCAGCAACCTGTTGCTTTCGAGGTATTCAATATGACGCTCTCTGAATGGTTTGATATTCATGCCTATCCGGTGCCTGGTGGCTTGGCTGTGTATTTTCGCAATATTACTGCGCGTAAAGAGGCAGAGGAGGAGCGTGTGCGGCTGCTCGCGGACGCTGAACAGGCGCGGCTGGAGGCGGAGGCAGCTTTACAGGTACGCAATGATTTCCTTTCGAGTGTTTCGCACGATCTGAAAACGCCACTGGCCGTGATAAAGGCGAATGCGCAATTGCTGCAGCGGCACATCAAACGCGGTGTAGTACCTGACTTGACGTGGTTGGCCGGTCGGTTGACACCGATTGAAGCGTCTACGGTGAAGATGACGGGTATGATAGAGGATTTGTTGGATGTGGCGAAGTTGCAGGCGGGGCAGAAGCTAGACTTGGAGATGCGTCCACTACACTTGGTTTCGTTGGTTCGACAGATTTGTGGTGAGCAGCAGGAGACGACAAAGCACCATCAGATTGAGGTGGTGGTGCCAGCCGAGGAGGTGGTGGTGCGCGGTGATCTGGTTCGGCTAGATCGTGTGCTCACAAATCTTTTAGCGAATGCAATCAAGTATAGCCCGAAGGGGGGTCAGATTGTGGTGGAAGTGGTGTATGAGGAGATTGTCGGTCAGCTGTGGGTGACTCTAAGTATACAAGATCACGGGGTGGGCATTCCGTTAGCGGACCAATCGCATATTTTTGAACCGTTCTATCGAGCGGGCAATGTGGCTACCCATATACAGGGCACGGGAGTTGGCTTGGCGAGTGTCGCCCAGGTGCTAGCTTTGCATGATGGAACGATCACCATGAACAGTGAAGAGGGGCGTGGCAGTACCTTTTTGGTGCGGCTTCCTGTGTTGAACGAGGAACAAGAAGATGCTTAAAAAACCACTGCTGAGCAATGGCTATACACTCTCTACGCACCCACGACGGTTAGGATGGTTAGAACCTACTAGTCCTACGCTGCCTATAGAGGCGTTGCGGGAGCAATATCGGGCGCAAGGGTATGTATGGCTGAAGGGTCTGCTGGATCGCGAGATAGTGCTAGCCTTTCGCCGCCGCTTTTTCGCGGCTTTTAGCGAGACTGCGCTGTTAGTGGCAGGGAGCGACCCCGTTGAGGGTCTGTATTCTGGTGTGCAGGAGCCGAAGCAACATATTCACAAAATCTGGATGGAAGCGGTGCGTTGGCCGGAGTATGAGGCGTTTTGTATGCAGCCGTCGCTATGGCAGTTTTATGAGGCGTTTCTTGACGGCACACCGCATTTGCATAAACGCAAACTTATTCGTTTTACCGTCCCTGCAGATACGTTTAGTACGCCTGGTCATTATGATCTGGTGTATCTGCGTGCTGGTACTGATCGCATCTATAGTAGTTGGATACCAATAGGGGATGTTCCGCTTGAGATGGGTGGGCTGGTGTATCTGGAAGGCTCAGACGCGGTGGGAAGAAAATTGGAGGCAGAGTTCGCGGTCAAAAATGCAGATTTGCCGCCACTGGAGCGCATCAATGCGTATAACAAGAATATGCTGAAAGGTGGCTGGATTGGCACGGACCTGCCCACGCTGGCTGACCGCTTTGATGCGCGCTGGTTGATCGCGAATTATGAGGCGGGAGATATGGTTATTCATAGCCCGTACATGATTCACGCGGCAACAGAGAACGTTGGGGAAGAGGGTAAAATGCGCCTCTCTACCGATATTCGCTATCAACGTGCGGACGATGAGATTGATCCGCGCTGGAACGAGCATTTCTACGCAGGGGATAATTTGTAGAGATGTGTCATGAGCATTTATGAGAAGGTGACATTGGCTGGCATGTTGAGAAATGCGCCATAGCGGTTGACCGATGCATGGAGGGCGAGCATTTCATCTTCGTTCAGGGGAGCGAAGAGGTTGAGGATGACGTTCGCTGCTTTCTTTTGAAAGGTGCGCTTCCAGGTGCCTACGATGTGACCATTGATGACAATGGTTGGGTCAATACCATATCCTGACTGTTCGGTATATGCCGGGTTCAGTACGTCACTGCGGTCTTCATAAGCGACTGTATATTCATCAAAAGGCGGCAACACATAAGCGGTAGGGGATATTGCATCCTTGGCGATGGGTGTCAAGGAAGAAAACCAGTAAGTCTTGCCGTTGATTACCTCTTGTAGACACTCCGACCTGATCATCTCAATACCAGCTCTGGCATCAGTGGTGGTGAGACCTGACCACCAGGTGTAGTCTTGTAGGGTCGCTGGTCCGTGGCTGGTGAAGTAGCGGCGGGTGAGTTCGGCTAAGGCTTCGTTACGCTCTAGGGTTTTCGTTACTGGCGCACGTTCGTCTAGGAGGGCGTAGGTAAATTGTTTGCCACGTCTCGGGCCGCTGCATATAATCATGTCTAGCTCGGCACGCATGAGTATACAGGTGAAACGTAGGTCAGTGGTCGTAATGCCTTCGTGCTCCAGAATGTGTACGAGTTCTGGACGGGTACACTGTTTGCCACTTTGTAGGGCTTGCGCGAGGATGGTGTTACTACGTGCAAATGTTGCATCATCTAGTTCGAGCTTGCGATACATATAGGCGTTAGCGGCATTGACACGGGGTGCTGTGAGTGTGAGGAGCCAACGAATATCCGCGGGCGAGACAAAATGCCAGGTGGGTCGCATTACATGGGTGCGTAGGATGGTTCCAGCTGTGAATGCTTGTTCGATACTATCGTCTATATGTTGTGAGCGCAGTCCGAGTGCCCATTTTGCGCTGGCATAATCCTGTGCCTGGACCGCACCGAACCACTTCACCAATTCAGCAGGCTCTTCAAGGGTTGGCTGTGTGATGTGCTGGTTATGGAGTCGTTGCTGTGCGATGTTCAGGTTTGTCATAAATGCCCCTTCTCTTGTCAGCAAGCTCATTTTTTGCCTTTGGATCACAGGAGTTTGTGGTTTGATGGTTGCGAGATGTGCGTATATGAGTAGTATACCTTCTAAAGAGGACAGAAGCGGTCCCCTTTAGAAGTAGATGCAAAGATTATGGAAGTGGGATGCCATAAGAGATATCCCAAAAACAAGAACGAGCGTTGTCTGTGGTTGAGCCTATTTGCCGTTAAGCTGAGTTAAAACAGGCAAGAAGTTTTCGATTTGAGCTTGGTTGATTTGAATGTAGGAGATGCCTAAGCGTTCTCTCTGCTCAAGCAGAAACTCTATGGCTTGCTGTGTGCTCATGGGTGTTTTGGGAAACGGCGGCCCACCCACAAATGGTGGTACTTCGGCTGGACTATCGGTCAGGGTGAGGCCGAAGTGAGTTTGCGCGAGTTCTAGTTGAGAGAAGCGTTCTCCCGCGGCCTCGCGTATCCAGGCGATCTTTTGTTCCGGTGCTGCATCGTTTGGATTGGCTCCCTGCGCGGTGATAGGGAAGGCAATGGCGATGATGTCCGCTTGTTGGGCGGCAATGGTGAGCATACGTTTTTGTCCTCCGGCGACGAGAATAGGTGGGTGTGGCTGCTGCACAGGTTTTGGTACACCTCTCATGCCCGTGATGGTGTAGTACTTGCCAGAGAAATTGACGGGTTCGTCACTGAAGAATTGCTTGATGATGTGCAATGACTCTTCCAGACGACTGACACGGACACCTGCACTTTCAAAGGGCAAACCCATTTGCTCGAAATCAGAGGGGCCAACACCAGCTCCTAGTCCAGGTTCGACGCGCCCACCAGACAGCATATCGAGGGTCGCGATTTCTTTTGCCAAAATTGCGGGATGGCGATAGTCATTGCAAAAGACGTAGCTGCCCAGGCGTAGCGTGGTGGTTGCTTCGGCTGCCACCGCGAGAGCTGTGAAAGGTGCAACGGGCATCATGAGACGATCGGGCAGTAAAAGGGTCGAGTAGCCTAACTGCTCTATTTTTTTTGCCAGAGCGATCCACGCACTGCGCGATGAAATGTTGCCACACACGACACCAAAACGAAACGGTTTATGCATAGCGGTAATCTCCTCTTTCCATGAGTGTTTGTCAATGATGGCTCGTTAGGCCACCTTTCCTCTTTCCTTTTGTTGTGTGAATATTTGGTTATAACAGTATTGTAACCTATGGTAATGATGATAGACGCACTTTTCGCGTGTTTTTGTCATCTTTGTTTTTAGGATATACTACAAACAGAATTTTGAAAGAAGAGAAAGGGGCATAGCGTGGCAATCAGCGAGATGAATGTGCAGGAGCTTCTGAGCAAGATGACGCTGGAAGAAAAGATTGCTTTAACGATTGGCAAGGACTTTTGGGGCACGAATGGTGTTGAGCGACTGGGGGTTGCGCCTATCGCGGTGAATGATGGGCCACATGGTGTTCGCAAGCCCGCAAGCGACGATGAGGTAGGGATTGGTAATTCGTTACCAGCCACGTGCTTTCCGACCGCCGTTTCCCTTGCGTCAACGTGGGATATTGCCTTGGCCGAGGAGATAGGTCAGGCACTCGGTGCGGAGTGCCTAGCATTGGAAACGCAGGTTTTGCTTGGCCCCGGCGTAAATATCAAACGTACGCCATTGGGCGGTCGCAGTTTTGAATATTTTTCCGAGGACCCGGTGGTGGCGGGTGAATTGGGTGTTGCATTGGTGCGCGGCATACAGAGTAAAGGCGTTGGTACCTCACTGAAGCACTATGCCTGCAACAATCAAGAATTTGAGCGTATGACGATTAGTGCAGAGGTGGA
>JBBPYR010000221.1:0-2627 GCA_038199755.1 Ktedonobacterales bacterium
AATAAGGAGCAGCCAGATTGATCGCGCCCTCCGCTCAATTCATTGAGCGAGATTCGCGGAATCACAGGCGATAAATCGCCCTGGGGCGCGATCAATCTGGCCCCTACGGATGGGTTTCTCTGATTACCAGGTTAATTAGTAAATGTGCATAAGCTGGCCCCTACGGAATTTTCAACAGCGATGGATCGCGATCAAAACACTTGACAGGAGCCATTCTTCTTAGGTAAGCTATGATTCCAAGATGTGAGTGGGCCATAGGAACCTATGCTTCTCTCATATCATGAACCATGTAGGATCAAATCCTGGTAGCGCAACACAGATAGCACAAGCGTTCACCACTGAGGTGTCCCACATGCAAAGCAGCGCAAAAGCGCACCACCCTAGAAAATCGAAGATGCTGCTACCCTTGCTCTCCTATTGCCTTTTACCACCGCCACTGCCGTACAAAACCTATCTTCTTTCTTCCATGATGCTATGTATCTACACCCTTTTTCCCACTATCGCTGTATATCGTGTTGTAGGTTCACCAGCTTTAACAGACATACACATGCAGAGAGATAGCACTATCAGCCCTGTTTATGGAAGGAGTAGACTATCACAATGACTATGGCACCACGTTTTACACTCGGCATTGAGGAAGAGTTTCAAACGGTGGACAAGAATACAGGACAATTGGCCTCACATATCAACACAATCATGGAGAAGGGCATCCCGTTGCTTGGCGAAAAGATCAAGCCAGAGATGCTGCAACCAACCCTGGAACTGATTACCGATATCTGCCCCAACATCACTGTCATGCGTAGTGAACTGACACAGCTTGTCACCTCCATTGCGCATCTGGTGGACGCTGAAGGACTGGCCTTACTTAGTGCAGGCACGCATCCAAGTGCCCATTGGAATAATCAGCCACGCACACACAACGAACGCTATGACGAGATCGATGAAGAATATCAGGATGTGAGCCGCTCCGTCCTTATCTTCGCGCTCCATGTTCACGTTGGCATTGACGAGCATGAGCACGCCATCCCGCTCATGAGCCAGTTACGCACGTGGATACCCCATTTCCTTGCGCTCTCGTCTAACTCTCCCTTCTGGTGTGGGCGTTATACTGGCTTAAAATCGTACCGTTCCATCGTCTGGAAGCGTTTTCCGAGATCAGGCGTGCCAGACATATTCGCCTCGACCGCCGAATTTGATCACTATGTGCAGCGTTTGATAGAGACGGGGCGTATTGATAATGGCAAGCGCATCTGGTGGGATATCCGACCACACGCATTTTTCAGAACGCTCGAACTGCGCGTGTGTGATATGCCTGCCACGCAGGAAGACACGCTTGCTATCGCCGCCCTTTGGCAAGCCCTGATCGCCAAACTCACCTGGATGTATAAACGCAACTTGCTCACGCCAACCTTGCCCTCATACTATATAGAGGAGAACAAATGGGTAGCTAGCCGTTATGGGTTGGATGCAACCATTACCGACTTTGTGCAGAGTCGCCGCGTCACCATGCGCCAGTCGCTGGCGGAACTACTCGACTTTGTGGAGGACGTGCTCGATGATCTGGGTAGCCGTCGCGAAATCAACTATCTGCGCACCTTATTAGAAGACCCTCGTGGCACAGGTGCTGACCGCCAGATTGCCCTCTTTCATGAGACTGGTAGCCAACATGCTGTGGCACATTTTTTGATGCGACAAACGTTACAAGATGTAGTGCCTGACCCTAATCTAGCAAGATGAGGTAAAGCATGGTGAAAAGACAACGGCGTGCTCCCCCTGGTGGGAAAGACGCCGCACGAATGCACCACTACTATTGGGGTGCGCCCTCACTATACACGCACAGGTTGCGAATTGACGTATAGTGGGGGCGCACCCCTTTTGTCAGGCACAGCCAAGTTCAAACCTCAGTATCATTACGTGATTTAGAACAAAGCTGTGCATATGTTGAACAAGCGCTACAAGCAGCGAGAAATCTTGGCTCTAATTTACGGTATAAAGAAGCCCATGAAACCTACCTACTTATGCAAAACGCATGGCCCTTTGAGAAAATGGTAAAAGAATTGGAAGATTTGTTTGTTATAGAGATAGTATAAATCGAACCAGCAGGCATCTATTGCGATATTACCATCATTGTTGCGAAAGGGATAAATCTTTCCTCAGAAGTTTACATACAGCAATAAAAGCTGAATAGTACTCAGAATAGCTGGATATTCGCTTTTATTACAGACATTGCCTCATAAAGAAAAGAAGCGCTCAAGTCAATGCAAAAACTTGAATGCTTCTTTTTCTATTCTCTACAATTCCGAACGGACGGCCCCTGCCTTTTAGACTTTCTGACAAGCATTGTGCTGAGCGCCTTATTCAGGTTTCCATCTCGAACGAGCGGCCCCTGCCATTTAGACTTGATAATTGCTTCTGCTAAATTTCTTGAAGGTGCAGTTTCCATCTCGAACGAGCGGCCCCTGCCATTTAGACTTAGTTTCAGGAGGAATACCAAATGTCAATTATAAAGGTTTCCATCTCGAACGAGCGGCCCCTGCCATTTAGACGGAGCACCAGACATTACCAGCGCTGTCGGACAGACTCGTTTCCATCTCGAACGAGCGGCCCCTGCCATTTAGACTATGATC
>JBBPYR010000222.1:0-3137 GCA_038199755.1 Ktedonobacterales bacterium
TTCATATCAGGGCTAACAAATGCCGCAGCTATAAGTGCCGAAACCCACATTTCACCATAGATGCCGTTTTGTACATGCGACAAAGATGCATCCTGAAATGCCAGAGTAGCCGCTCGGCGTGGGTTCCCTGGTGAAACGTAGCCCCACATATCGGCACGTATCTGGGCACCAATCCATTCGCGGTAAGGATTGCGATACGTTGCGGCTGTCGGTGGCTGTAGATTATGAATCAGGTTGCGATATGCTGCACGCTCTGCTGTGTATATCTGTAAAAATGGAAGATGCGAGAGCCAAGTCTCCGCAACGTGCTGTGGACCAAAGTCAAAACCATAGGTTTCGAGAATATAGAGGCCAAGGATGGTATAGTCGATATCATCATCACGAGCCATCCAATGGATATTCCCACGTGTAGTCTCTAACCAGTTATCACTGATAATTCTGCTAAAGTGTGTACGATTGCCTAACCTTGTCTGATCGTCCCAGGTGAAGTAGCCTGGGGGAATACTGTCCGGTTTAATGAAATAGTTGTCGAGAGGATAAGCATGTGTTAATTCAAGATACGCACGAATATCTTCCCGTAGCCAACCTTCAACAGGCTTACCAAGATTGCAACCTGCACAACGGCCTAACCATGCCGCTTGTATACGGTCCGCAAGTTCCCCTTCGTTCAATTTCAATGGCGCGAGGGCGGGAGCTACATGAAGAGAGGCGCGAATCTCTGTAAGTGAAGATGGCTCTTGATAGGGCCAGTCTGTACGCATTGTTGTTTGTTCAAGCAGGTCATAGAGGCGAGAAATCGCCACCTCATCCCCATTTACCAGTGCCTGTTGCACCTCCGCCTCAAGCGCAGATACCTCATAACCAGCCTCGCGGCGCTGAACGAGTTCATCGAACAAAATATCACGGGAGTTTAAAACATCATGCACTGCATTGCCCTTTCACAATTTTGTCGTAGGTTTCTTTCTATCCTATCAACGTGAGAAGAAGGTGTACACAGCCAACACTAAAATACCATATGTCGAGAATGCATATCGATTTGCATCTGAGATAAGCATACACAAAACGATTTGCTTTGTCAAGAGGAAACGAAAAAATTGCAAAATTCCCTAAAGCATTCAAAAGCCCTAGTACTTCTCGTATTGGACTAGCATAGCCCAAGCATATCGTGTACAATGCTATCCATGTCTATGAACCAGCTACCATCAAAACAGGCACTGCAGGAGTAGTAATAATCAGGAGTAGTAATAATAATGAACAGGAAGATACATAGCAGGGTGGTGTTTGATTTACCGACTCCCTACTACCCATCTGACGCCCTATCGCTAGACGAACTGGCACATTGGGTCGCGTTTAGTCGTTTTCCAGGCGTAGGGCCTGTACGTTTCAAGCTCCTACTCGACTTTTTTGAGAATGATGTAGCAGCCGCGTGGAAGGCCGATAGCAAGCACTTAGCGGAAGCTGGACTTGATAAGAAGACTATTGAGAAGCTGATCGCCCATCGCAGTGAAGTCACACCACAGTATGAACTGGAGGTGTTGGAAAAAAAGCGTATTCGCGTGATGACATGGAAAGATGCTACCTATCCACCTCTTTTAAGGAAGATAGAGTATCCACCACCCGTACTTTACCTGTATGGTACATTTACGGAAGATGATCGTCATTTCACGCTCGGCATCGTGGGGACGCGTAAAATGAGCACGTATGGGCGCCAAGTGACTGAGCGGTTTAGTACAGAACTGGCACAGGGGAAGATAACAGTAGTAAGCGGTCTAGCCCTCGGCGTCGATACGGTTGCACATACGGCAGCCCTTGAAGCAGGAGGACGCACACTGGCGGTGCTAGCATGTGGACTGGATACAATCTATCCACCATCCAACCGCAGCCTCGCCACGCGTATCGTCGAATCGGGACAGGGTGCGCTTATTAGCACATTTCCCCTAGGGGTACGGCCTGATGCGGGCAATTTTCCAGCGCGGAATCATATTATTTCTGGACTTTCGCTCGGTGTATTGGTCACGGAGGCACCACCAACCTCAGGAGCATTAATCACCGCAAATTCGGCTCTTAATCAGGGGAGGGAAGATTTCGCGGTACCAGGAGGTATCTTCTCACAGGCAAGTGCTGGCGTAAATAAACTGATCCAGGACGGAGCACATCCCGTAACCAGCACACGCGATATCCTAGAACAGTTAAACATTCATATCATTCCTTCGTCAGATGAAGAGACACGCGAACAACTGAAAACCATCTCACCCGACAACGCGGAAGAACAAGCATTGCTTAAGTTTCTTAGCTTGGAAGCCTGTCATATCGACGAACTTACACGACAAAGTGCGCTGGAAGCAAACGTTGTTTCCTCAACATTGA
The DNA here is from genome assembly GCA_038199755.1 of Ktedonobacterales bacterium. Taxonomy (GTDB): domain Bacteria; phylum Chloroflexota; class Ktedonobacteria; order Ktedonobacterales; family Ktedonobacteraceae; genus JBBPYR01. Next base: position 2,368 of record JBBPYR010000222.1, read on the forward strand.
CGATGATGGAACTAAAAGGCATGGTCAAACACGTAGGTGGTATGCATTACGTGTTGGCACGATAAATTAGGCAGATAAGCAAGGACACGGACATGAGCACTGAAAAATATCATACACTCCTTCCATTTTTTGAAGAGTTGCAGGGTGAAAGAGTTGTGATACGGCCCTATCGTGAGAGCGATGCACAAGCACTTTTTGAGGCGGTCAGCGAGTCACGCGACCACATTCGTCCGTGGTTAGGTTTTGCCGATGCCCATCAAACAATTGAGGAGAGCCGAGATTTTATCATTCATCAACAAGCACAAATCTTGTTACGTGAGGACATGAATCTTAGCTTATGGGACAAAGCAAGTAGACGTTTCGTTGGTGGTATGGGACTGCATCCCCATGATTGGAAGATACCCTACTTTGAGATTGGCTACTGGCTACGCGCTTCGGCAACAGGGCATGGATATACAACAGAAGCAGTGAAGCTACTAACAAACTATGTTTTTACGCAGTTTAAGGCAAACCGTGTCGAGATTCGTTGTGATGAGAAAAATACACGAAGTGCGGCAGTTCCACAACGCCTCGGCTTTGTACAAGAGGCGCGATTGCGCAATAATGCATTGACAACTGCTGGCGACCTGCGTACTACCCTTGTCTTTGCTTTGACGCCTGATGATAAACGAACATAATATATTGCTCTGGACGGAGTAACACCCTCATGATTTACCTCGACCTTTTACTCAAAGCAACACACGGTACGCTTCATTATGCTGGTAAGCAAA
>JBBPYR010000223.1:0-7686 GCA_038199755.1 Ktedonobacterales bacterium
ACCACAATTAAACCAATGGGCAATTCCGGCGTCTGCCAGATAAGCAGGGCGACATGCGCCTGCTGTGTCGTGAAGTTCTGTATGGCAATAATCGTGAGGGCTCCGCCGCCCAGAAACAACAACACCAGTATGAGATACAACATGGGCAACCATCTCCTTCTAGAAAGCATATGCGTCTACCACCGTCTACGTCTCAATGCTACCCGTAAACTCACAGATAGCATATCATCTGCTAGCTCATCTTGGTTATAGTACGTACCACCAGCCATAATTGTATTCAGAAACGCAAGGGGATTGCAGATCAGCGATCTTCCCACCTTCCAACAAATTGACGCGCTTCTAGAATAGGAATATACTTAGAACACGTTTTGAGGATTCACAAGTGAGGGATAGCACGTGTTATTTGAAGATTACGCCAGGGAACATCCTGTACACAGCCCTGTGCGTACACAATACTTACAAATCAAGCAGCAGCATCCTGACGCTATTCTCTTCTTTCGGATGGGCGACTTTTATGAGATGTTTGACGACGACGCCGAGATTGTCGCACGCGAACTCGAGATCGCGCTGACACGGCGCGACTTTGGCCGTGGCGAAAAGTCGCCGATGGCAGGGATACCACACCATGCCGCCGATAACTATATCGCACGTCTCGTGAGCAAAGGCTATCGCGTCGCAGTCTGCGAACAAATGAGCGATCCCGCCCTCTCTAAGGGCTTGGTCGAGCGCAGCGTTGTACGCATCGTCACCCCCGGCACCATCGTTGACCCAGCGATGTTGGCCGCGAAACGCAACAACTTCCTCGCGAGCGTCGTCATTGGACGCGATGCCGTTGGTATTGCCTACATCGATATCACCACCGGCGAATTCGCGGTCACACAGTTTGGCACGCCAGAACCAGAACTCGCTATTCAACAAGAGATGGCCCGTGTCGCACCTGCCGAGGTGCTCATTGAAGCGCATTTCAGCCGCTTGGCCAGTCGCAAAAAACGCTGGCTAGCCGCCGTCATGAACGAAAAGCAGGTCACAAAGCTCGGTGCCAACGGCAACGCCAATGCCGACATACCCGCACTGGATGAAGACGACGACGAGGACGACAATGCGCCGCTCACCAAATTGCTCACGGGCGTTGCAGGCCATGTCACTCCCTATGACACGCGCTACTTCTCAGAAGATGATGCGCGACATCGCCTGCTCACCCAGTTTGAAGTAGCTTCGCTCGAAGGTTTCGGTTGCGCCCATTTGCCGCTAGCAATTCGCGCCGCGGGAGCCGTCTTAGCCTATGTGCAAGAGACACAGAAGGGGCTACTCCAACAGCTTACCATGCTCGAAACATATTCGACCAATGGCTTTATGACGCTTGACCCCCACACGCGCCGCAACCTTGAATTGTTCGAGAGCGGGCGTGGTGGGACCACGAAAGGCTCACTCCTCTGGGTACTTGACCGCACCCGCACTCCCATGGGTGGGCGTCTCATACGCCGCTGGATTGGGCAGCCGCTACTTGACATGGCCCTACTCCAATATCGCCAGGATATCATTGGTGAACTGCTCACTGATACCCTGTTACAGGCACGCTTGGGCGAGTCGCTCAAGAAAGCTGGTGATATTGAACGGCTGGTGAATCGTGTGCGCCAGCGCATCGCGACCGCACGTGATCTGGTTGCCTTGGCTCAGGGTCTGCGTGCCGCGTCCGCCATTCGCGGCAACCTCACCGAACTCATCGTTACCCACCTGCCAACGCTCACTGGACTTCTGCAACGCCTCGCCGATAATGGTGACATCATTGAACTGATCGAACATGCGATTGTCGATGAGCCGCCGCTCAGCCTGAACGAAGGTGGCATTATACGCGCAGGCTTCAGCACTGAACTCGATCAAATCAAGCATGCTTCACAGAATGGCAAGCAGTGGATGGCAGAACTGGAGCAACGCGAACGCAAACGCACGGGTATCAACAACCTCAAAGTGAGTTACAACAAAGCCACTGGCTACTATATTGAGGTATCAAACTCGCAATTGAACCGTGTCCCAAAGGACTATCAACGCAGGCAAACGCTCTCTAACTGTGAACGCTATATCACCTCGGACCTCAAGGAATATGAAGCTCTCATCTTGAATGCGCAGGAGCGCATGGGCAAGCTAGAGAACGAGTTTTTCACGCAACTACGCGCTGACATTGCTCAACATGCCTCGGAGCGTATTCTGGACACCGCCCATGCTCTGGCGGAGATTGATGTTTTCCTGAGCCTGACAGAGATCGCCACCCGCCAAAACTACTGTCGGCCACAACTCAATGAGAGTGACACCATCCATATTGTCGCGGGTCGTCATCCTGTGGTTGAGCAAGCCCAAACTGACACGCCTTTCATCTCCAATGACACCAACATCTCCAACCACGAAGCGCAGATTACGATTATTACCGGCCCCAACATGGCGGGCAAGTCTACCTATCTTCGCCAAGTCGCGCTGATTACCTTGATGGCACAGATTGGTAGCTACGTCCCTGCTGAAGCCGCCACCATCGGCATGGTTGATCGTATCTTCACCCGCATTGGCGCACAGGACGACCTCGCCACAGGTCAAAGCACATTTATGGTAGAGATGGTGGAGACCGCCAACATTTTGCATCACGCCACACCACGCAGCTTACTCATCCTTGATGAAATTGGACGCGGCACCAGCACATACGATGGGCTGTCTATCGCCCGTGCTATTGTCGAATACTTACATAACAACAAACGATGTGGGGCAAGAACATTATTCGCCACCCACTACCATGAACTTGTCGAGGTTGCACACCTGCTACCACGCATTCGTTGTATGAATGTCGCGGTCACAGAGGAAGGAGGGAGGGTTGTCTTCCTGCGAAAAATTGTGCCGGGGGGAGCTGATAAGAGTTACGGCGTCCACGTCGCACAACTCGCGGGCATTCCAAGACCCGTTATTCATCGCGCCGAAGAGATTCTAGAGGAGCTGGAACGCAAGGGAGAGGCCAAGACGCGCCGCAAAGCCATGCGCGATATGGTCATGCCCACCGCATTCCAGATGACCCTCTTTGCCGCAGAAGCACATCCCTTGCTTGAAGAACTCAAAACCCTAGCAATTGATGAACTGACACCCATCGAAGCCATCAGCAAATTGTATGAATTGCAACACCGCGCCAGAAAGGACACCTAACCACGCCTTAAATTGCGCTCATACCGCTTCAGGTGATATCATAAGGGTGTTAGTGTACAATGTACAATAAATAGAGAGAGAGATCGTTTTGGAGGTTTTTGTGACAACACAACAGCAGGCCCCAGCCCACCAGAATACACTAGAACAGCTTTGCATCAACACGATTCGCACACTTGCGATGGATGGCGTGCAAAAAGCCAACTCCGGCCACCCAGGAACGGCAATGGCACTAGCCCCGCTCACTTATTTGCTCTGGACGCGCATCATGCGCTACAATCCCAAAAATCCTGCCTGGCTCAATCGCGACCGCTTCATACTTTCGGCAGGTCACGCGTCGATGCTCCAGTACACTATGCTGCACCTGACAGGCTATGACCTGCCGCTTGAGCAACTGCAAAGCTTCCGTCAATGGGGCAGCCACACCCCCGGCCACCCAGAGCATGGTGAGACGCCTGGCATCGAAACAACTACAGGGCCACTCGGTCAGGGTTTCGGCAACGGCGTTGGCATGGCGATCGCGCAACGCTTCCAGGCCAGCCGCTATAACCAACCAGACCAAACAGTGCTCGACCACTACATCTACGCCATTGCCAGCGATGGTGATTTGATGGAAGGGATAACAGCCGAGGCAGCCTCCATCGCGGGCTTCTTGAAACTCGGCAAGCTGATCTATTTCTACGACGACAACCATATCACGATTGAGGGCGACACCGAACTCGCCTTTAATGAGGATGTGGGTCATCGCTTCGAGGGCTATCACTGGCACGTCCAGCATGTTGCAGACGCCAACGACCTCGCCGCGCTGGAACAGGCGATTCAGGCAGCACAGGCCGAGACCGAGCGTCCATCATTAATTATTGTGCGTTCCCATATTGGCTTTGGCAGCCCCAACAAGCAGGACTCGTCAAAAGCCCATGGTGAACCGTTGGGCGTCGAGGAAATTCTCCTCACCAAACGCAATCTCGGTTGGCCTTCTGAGGAGCCTTTTTTTGAGCCAGAAGAAGCTGTGGCTTATTTCCGTCAAGCCATCGAGCGTGGTGCCGCCTGGGAACAAGCCTGGAACGAGCAATACAGTGCCTATAAAGCGGCTCACCCCGACCTCGCGGCACAGTGGGAAAGCGAACTGCGCGGCGAGCTGCCCGTAGGCTGGGATAGTGCCATTCCTACCTTCAAAGCAGGAGAGAGCCTAGCTTCTCGCTCTGCCTCTAGCAAAGTGATTAACGCCTTCGCACCCAAACTGCCCAACTTTATTGGCGGCTCAGCCGACCTCGCACCCTCCACCAACACCAACATGAATGGACTGGGTGACTTTGGCCCAACCAGTTCTGGGCGCAATATGCACTTTGGTATTCGTGAGCACGCGATGGGCAGCATTCTCAACGGCATGTCCCTGTATGGTGGCCTTATTCCTTTCGGTGCGACCTTCCTCATCTTCTCGGATTACATGCGCCCACCGATTCGCCTCGCCTCTATTATGGGCTTAAAGACCATCTATGTCTTTACGCATGATAGTATCGGCGTTGGTGAAGATGGCCCCACCCACCAGCCTATCGAACAGGTCGCGGCCTTGCGCTCCATTCCTGGTGTCATCGTCATTCGTCCAGGGGACGCAAACGAGACAGCCGAAGCTTGGCGTGTCGCCATCCAGCACCCACGCCCTGTTGCTATCGCTTTAACACGTCAACCTTTACCCACGCAAGATCGTGACATAATGGCAAGTGCAAGTAACCTTGCCAAAGGTGCGTACGTGCTCTCTGATAGTGAGGGAACGCCGCAACTTATTCTGATCGCCACTGGCTCTGAACTCTCGCTCGCCGTCGATGCAGCCCAAAAGTTGCGTCAAGAAGGCGTGTCCGTTCGTGTAGTAAGTATGCCTAGTTGGGAATTGTTCGAAGAGCAAAGCGCGGACTACAAGGAAGCTGTACTGCCGAGAGTGGTCAAAGCTCGTATCGCTATTGAGGCGGCATCACCAATGGGCTGGGCACGCTACACAGGTCTTGATGGTGATACCGTCACAATTGACCACTTTGGCGCATCGGCACCCGCCAAAACGCTGTTTCAGAAGTTCGGCTTTACTGTCGAGAACGTTGTTGAGAAAGCTCAGCAACTACTGAACGCATAGCTATAGTAAGGAGTATCACATGGCAAACCCATTATTGCAACTAAAAGAATACGGACAGAGCGTCTGGTATGACAACATTGACCGCGCACAACTCGTCTCCGGTCAATTCAAAAGCATGCTAGAAGCAGACGGCATTCAAGGCGTTACCTCGAATCCCACCATCTTTGGAAAATCGATCAGCAGCGGACATGCGTATGATGAGCAGATCAGCCAGTTGTTGAGCGAGGGCAAAAATACCAGTGATATCTATGAGGCGGTCGTGATTCAGGATATTCGCACCGTCGCTGACCTGCTGCGCCCCGTCTATGAACGCACCGAAGGATTGGATGGCTACGTCAGTCTTGAGGTCTCACCTGACCTTGCTCATGATACTGAGGCCACGATCTCTGAGGCCCGCCGCTTTTGGGCGATGGTGAGCCGTCCGAACTTAATGATCAAAATTCCTGCCACACCCGAAGGCATTCCGGCAGTTGAAGCGGCCATACGTGATGGCATTAGCGTCAATATCACGCTCATCTTCTCGCTTGAAAGCTATCGGGCTGTCACCGAGGCTTACCTGAGCGGATTAGAAGCACGCAACGGTGCAGGCCAGGATATCAGTCGCATTTCATCCGTAGCCAGCTTCTTCGTCAGTCGCGTGGATACACTGGTCGATAAGCTACTCGACGATAAGATCAAAGCCACCAGCGATGCCGCTGAGCAACAGCAATACAAAGCCCTGGAAGGCAAAGCTGCCATCGCCAACGCACGTGTCGTTTATCAGGAATTCAAGCGCATCTTCAGCTCACCACGTTTTGAGTCACTCAAACATGTGGGGGCAAATGTCCAGCGTCCACTTTGGGCCAGCACCAGCACCAAGAATCCTGCCTATCGTGACGTGCTCTATGCAGAAGAATTGATCGGTTCCAACACGGTTGATACGATGCCGTTGGAGACCATCAATAACTTCCGCGATCACGGCAAGGTCAGCACGACTGTCGAGAACGATATTGCAGGAGCGCAGGCAGCCCTGGACAGCCTGGAAAAGATTGGCATTCATTACGCCCAGGTGACACAACAATTACAGGATGAAGGCGTCACAAAGTTCGCCGACGCCTTCCACCAGTTGTTTGACGACATTCGTAGCAAGCAGCAAAAGATTGAGCAAGGGCAGACAGCTCATTAATAGTAAACATGATGATGAAGCAGTAAAGCGTGTAGCTTGACACTGCGCGCTTCACCGCTTCATCATCATCCACGCACATGGGTGTTGCTCACATCAGAAAAGAGTGGGCGGCGCGCAGAACAAAATATGTGTATGGGGACACCCTCTTGTTGATCGTGCCCCACTCGTAACATCCATTCAGTGATAGAGGAGATTTCGTAATGCCTCAACGGAGCGTTGTCGAGGCGCCCAACCCCTTTCGTGAGGGGCTACGCATCAAACAGAGTCCAGAACCGTGTGTCATGGTCATCTTCGGCGCAAGTGGCGACCTGACACACCGCAAGCTCCTTCCCGCCCTCTACAATTTGGCGTTGGAGCATCCACTACCCGCAGGGTTCTCTGTCGTAGGGTTCGCACGTCGCCCTTACAACGATGAAGTGTTTCGCCAACAAGCCCTCGACTCTATAAATCAATACTCTCGCCAAAAGCCGGTCAACCCACAGGTGTGGGAAAGCTTTGCTACTGGTATTCACTATCTACAATCAAGTTTTGATGATGCGGCAGGCTATGATAAACTCAATGCATTGCTCAATCAACTTGACCAAGAACGTGGCACAGGCGGTAATCGCATCTTTTACCTCTCGACACCACCCAGTCAGTATCCTGAAATTATCCAGCGCCTCGGTGCTGCTGGCCTGAACCGAAACCGTAAAGGGTGGACGCGCATCATTATCGAGAAGCCGTTTGGTCATGACTTAGCTTCGGCACATGAGCTGAACCGTCAAGTGGGCAAGGTATTTAGAGAAGAGCAAATTTACCGTATTGACCACTATCTCGGAAAGGAAACTGTTCAGAACATTCTCGTATTCCGCCTTGCTAACGGTATTTTCGAGCCGGTTTGGAACCGTCGCTACGTCGATCATGTACAGATCACCGTTGCCGAAAACATCGGACTCGAAGGGCGCGGTGGCTACTACGAAGAGTCAGGGGCCATCCGCGATATGGTACAAAACCATATGCTCCAATTGCTCACTCTGGTCGCTATGGAGCCGCCCATCACCTTCGGTGCTGACGCAGTACGTGATGAGAAGGTAAAAGTGCTGCACGCAATGCAACCATTGATCGGCAAAGAGGTACTGACCAATACGATTCGCGCACAATATGGCTCTGGTTGGGTTGGTGGAAAACAAGTCCCTGCCTACCTGGAAGAAAATGGCGTCTCGCCCACCTCCACCACAGA
>JBBPYR010000224.1:0-32894 GCA_038199755.1 Ktedonobacterales bacterium
GTCACCTTGACGGTGGGGCTGGCGTTCGTCATCCCTAGTTTTTCTATGCTATAATGTGATACAAACGAAATGCTGCCGCTCTAAAGGAAATGGGGTTCCTTCCATGTTCTCCGAACAGCCAACCCTAGGTACTCGTGGTATGGTTGCCTGTGCTCACTACTTAGCTACACAAGCGGGCCTTGCCATCCTTGCTCAAGGTGGAAACGCTATTGATGCCGCTATCGCTGCCAACACAGTCATGACGGTCGTCTATCCATCGACCTGTTCCGCAGGTGGCGATGTCTTTATGCTCATATGGGACGCCAAAACACGCCAACTGCATGCGCTCAATGGCAGTGGTCGCGCACCAAACGGCCTCACACCTGCATATTTTGTGGACCGCCAACTCAAAGAAATACCACTTCGCGGACCATTATCCATCAATGTTCCGGGCGCGGTAGATGGCTGGTTCAGTGCGCTGGAACGCTTCGGAAGCCTGTCGGCTGAAACCATTTTTGCTCAGGCGATTGCCTTTGCCGAAGAGGGCATGCCCGTCACGCCCAAACTGGCGAGTTGGTTTGAGCAAGCGGCAAAGGGCGTGCTTGGCCCTTGGAGCAGCAGTGCGGAGGTTTTTCTTGCCGGTGGCAAACCACCACGCGCAAACAGCATCTTACGGCAACCTTTACTCGCCAACACGTACAAGATGTTGGCAAAAGAGGGACGTGATGCGTTCTACCGTGGGCCCATCGGCAAATCAATTACAGAGTATGTACAAAGCAGTGGTGGTGTACTCAGCATGGAAGATATGCAGCAGCATCACTCTGACTGGGTGGCTCCCATCTCGACCAACTATCGCGGCTACGATGTCTATGAATTTCCGCCCAACACGCAAGGTATCGCCGCGCTGGAAATGCTCAATATCATTGAAGGCTATGATCTCTCATCGCTTGGCTATCAGACAGCAGAATACATTCACATTCTGCTCGAAGCAAAAAAGCTGGCCTTCGCCGACCGTGATACCTACATCTCCGATCCAGACTTTGTAAATATACCTGTCGAACGCCTGTTGAGCAAGACCTATGCGCAACAACTGCGCGAGCGGATTAGCCTGCAACGTGCGACCCCTTTTTCAGCCCTCGCTCCAGAACAGGAAGGCGATACCATGTACCTCTGCACAGCCGATAGCGAGGGCAATATCGTGTCGCTGATTCAAAGTCTCTATAACGGTTTTGGTAGTGGTGTTGTCGGAGGAGAGAGCGGCGTCTTACTGCATAATCGTGGAGCATACTTTTCGCTGGACCCACGCCATGTCAACTACTTACAGCCGGGGAAGCGCACCATGCACACACTCACCCCTGCCATGGTTCTGCGCGATAGCCAGCCATTGCTGGCAATAGGCTCGATGGGTGGAGATGCCCAGCCACAAATTCATGTGCAATTATTAACCGCCATCATCGACTTTCATAAAAACATACAACAGGCAATCACTGCACCACGTTGGCGTAGTTCACGCCAACAGAACTATCCGGTGCGATTGGAAAGGTCGGGGCAAGCAGGTATCGATGAATACCGAGAAGCAGGGGTCAGCGAGGTTGTCTATATGGAGCAACGCTTTCCAGACGCACTTCCACTCGCACTGAGCTTGCTCGGTCATGATACTTTGGTGAGTGGCCCCTGGGAAGATGGCATGGGCCACGCCCAAGCCATAGCCATCAATCCTACAACCCATGTTTTATCAGGAGCTGCCGATCCTCGTTGCGACGGTCTCGCATTAGGCCGATAGCATGATAGCGGATTTTGGGTACTTGTTGTTTCATGTGGATAGCGTTTTTTGTAGCTAAAGGAAGGATACAATATGACAACCCGTTCGTATCATCATAGCATTCCCCCTGAAATTCTCGCGCTCTCTCATGAGCGTGATCTCTTACGCCGTCGGGGTCAATATGACAAGGCCGACGTCTTGAAACAACAAATTGAGGACGCGGGCTACGCGATTAAAGATAACCCACACGGAGCACACCTGGTTATTTTACCAAGCATAGACGTTGATGGCACCATCTATCGTACCGCCCGTGACTTGCCCTCATTGCTCGATGAGCCCGACCGTGTATTGTTCTCAGTTAATTTGTTGGCACAGAATACGAGTGAGCAGACTCGCCGCTGCATAGAAAGCATCTTGCGTTTCGCAGGCGACACCAGCCTCGAAATTATCCTGGTTGATAATGCTTCGCTGGATGGCATTGACCTGTGGGCCGAGGCATTCAAATATGAGGAGCCACGCCTACACCTCGTGCGCACCAGCCGTGTTATGGGCGAGGCAGAAGCACGCAATATCGGATTGAAGCAAAGTCGGGGCCGTTACATTTTGCTGCTTGATAAGGGCAGCGAACTCACCGGGGATATCTTCACACCGCTCGCCCTGACATTGGAGAACGCACGCATTGGCATCACCGGAGCACACGGCCTGCATACGGAGGATCTGCGTCACTTTGAAGAGGCCCAGGACATCGAGGTTGAAGCTATTGATGTTCGCTGTATGGCTTTCAGGCGCAAACTGCTCAAGAAGACTGGGCTGTTCGATGAACGCTATCGCTTCCCCTACTTCATGGATATCGACTTCAACTTCGCGGTACGTGACAAGGGAACGAGCTGTATCGTCACCCCTGATTTACCTGTAACCTATGCTCCTCTACCACAAGACGATAAAGCAGACGCCGAACGCTTGCGCCTAACTAAGCGCAATTTCTATCGCTTCCTCGAAAAATGGGGCGATCGCGACGATTTGCTCATCTAATAGAACAGAACCCTGAAAGGATACAAAAGCAGTGCAAACCATGACAACTCGTAGTGAGATACCAACAGAATATACCTGGAATCTTGAAAGCATCTTCCCCAACAATACAGATTGGGAGCAGAGCTTCAGCTCTATTCAAAGCCGTTTGCCAGAACTTGAAGCCCTCAAAGGCACGCTTGCACAAAGCGGGCAAGCCTTTCTGAAGGTGCTGCAAACACGTGACGAGCTATTTGAAACGCTAGAGCAACTCTATGTCTATACGTCTATGCGGCGAGATGAAGACACCACCAACAGCCTCTACCAAGGCATGGCTGATCGCGCTATGCAACTCCTGGTACGCGCCTCGACGGTGGCATCCTATATTGAGCCAGAAATACTTGCCTTGCCGCAGGAGAAACTCAGCCAGTTCATCCAGAATGCAGAAGGTCTGGCACTGTATACGCAACAACTAGAAGACCTTAACCGCAAACGCCCCTACATTCGTTCCGCCGAGGTAGAAGCGGTACTGGCTGCCGCAGGCGAAGTCACAGGCGCACCAGATGACATCTTCTCTATGATCGACAATGCTGACCTGAAGCTACCCGAAATCAGCAACGAACAGGGTGAGAAGATTCAACTAACCAAGGGCAACTACCTGATCTACATTCGCAGCACAGACCGTCGCGTGCGCAAAGAGGCATTCGAGGCACAGCACGAGACATTTCTCAAACAGCGCAACACGATTGCCGCGACCTTGAGCGCACAGGTCAAGACCGACATCTTTTATACACGACAACGCGGCTATAGCAGCAGCAGGGAACGTGCTCTCTCGCGCACTAATATTCCCGTTAGCGTATATGATAACCTTATAACAACAGTTGGTGAGCACATTCCCCTCTTGAATCGCTACCTCACCTTGCGCAAGCGTATGCTCAAACTCGATGACTTGCACATGTATGATCTGTATGTGCCGATTGTTGAGGAGATCAACGACAACGTCAGCTATGAGGAAGCACGTGACACCGTCATCGCTGCCCTGTCCCCACTTGGCGAAAACTATATCAAAACGCTCAGAACGGCCTTTACACAACGCTGGATCGATGTCTTTGAGACACCGGGCAAGCGCGGCGGTGCCTATAGCGGCGGCGCATACAGCACACAACCATTCATTTTGCTCAATTTCCAGAACAAGCGTGATAGCATGTATACCCTAGCCCACGAACTCGGTCACTCCATGCACTCGTTTTTCACACGCAGCAATCAGCCCTATCAATACGGAGACTACACCATCTTCGTCGCCGAGGTTGCCTCCACGCTCAACGAAGGTTTACTCACCGAGTACCTGCTGAAAAACACCGCTGACCGGGCTACACGGCTGGCGATCCTCAATCATTCGCTCGAGGATATCCGGGGCACACTCTTCCGCCAGACAATGTTCGCGGAGTACGAGCAGCAGATTCATCAGCAGGCAGAAGAGGGTGTTCCCTTGACAGCAGATAGCTTCTCACAGATGTATAAAGCACTCAATGAGAAATACTACGGTGGTGAAACCATCGTTGATGATCTGATTAGCATTGAATGGGCACGCATTCCACACTTCTATTACAATTTCTACGTGTATCAGTACGCCACGGGTATTTCCGCGGCTTCCGCCCTGGTACAACAAATTCTACATGAAGGCCAGCCCGCAGTTGATCGCTACCTGAACTTCCTCAAATCTGGTTCCTCTGATTACAGCATCGCCTTACTGAAAAAAGCGGGTGTTGATATGGCGACGCCAGAACCCGTTAAACAAGCCTTCCAGTTGTTCGAGTCCCATCTCACACAAATGGAAGACCTGCTCCAATAAGGAAAGGAAGATAAGCCACTAAAAAGCATGCCAGACATGTCTGGCATGCTTTTTAGTGGCTTATCTCATCTATTTGTTGTTTCGGTCACAGCCGAAATGTATACTTTTCTTGCCGTTAAAGAGTATTTATATATATGAGGAACACGCAACAGAGCGCGATCATCCTCAGTGACAGCAACAAAGATGTTTGCTATAGAGATATGGCAGGTGTCACATCTACCTGAAAAGGAGAAAGTTTCTCATGGAAGACCAGAATAAAGATCTCGGCACACAGGGAAAAGAAGATACCCTGAAGGGCAAAGTACAGCAGGCTGCCGGTAAGGTACAGAGCAACGTTGGTCATGCTCTCGGCAACAATGAGATGGAAGCCAAGGGTGATGCCAAGCAGGTTGGTGGCACCGTTCAGTCTACCGTTGGCAACGCTGAGCAAGGCATCGACAATGCTCTGAACCCCGACAAAAAAGATTCAACGAACCCACGCCCATAATCTCCTGGTAAACAGTTGATAAAAACGGGCGCAAGTGGGAAGATGCGATCTTCCCACTTGCGCCCGTTTTTATCAACTGTTTACGGGTTGTCCCACTCTCTGCCATCACGCTTAATCAACTCATCCGCCTCTTTGGGGCCCCACGTGCCTGCCGCATAAGGGTATAGGGTATCGGCGGGCATCTGCTGCCACGCTTGCGTAATGCTATCAATGATACGCCAGGCAGCCTCAATCTCGTCGCGGCGGATAAAGAGCGTTCTGTCACCAAGCATACAATCGGCAATAAGCCGTTCATACGCATCGGGGGATTGCACACCAAAAGTGCCTTTGTACGAGAAACTCATATCGACAGAAGCCAGATGCTGGGAGGCGCCTGGTATTTTCGCGCCGATCTTGAGCGAAACACCCTCGTCGGGCTGAATGCGAATAGTGAAACGATTCGGCAACAAGCCCACGGTATCTTGCGGCGTATACAGTTGGTGCGGTACCCGTTTCGCCTGGATAACAACCTCTGTGCAACGCTTCGGCAAATGCTTGCCAGTACGAATGTAGAAGGGAACACCTGCCCAACGCCAGTTCTCAACGGCCAGTTTGAGTGCGACATAGGTTTCTGTGGTTGAATCGGGCTTCACGCCTTTTTCCTGTTTGTACCCAACAGCGGGCTGCCCATCAGATTCGCCAGCAACATATTGGCCACGCACCACACGCTGCGCTACCTGTTCGGGTGAAAACACCTGCACAGAACGCAGCAGCTTGACCTTCTCATCACGGATAGCCTCAGCGTCATAATTCACCGGAGGCTCCATAGCGATCAGGCAGAGCACTTGCATGATATGATTCTGCACCATGTCGCGAATGGCCCCAGCACTCTCATAATATTCTGAGCGCGACTCGATACCAATGCTTTCCGCTACCAGAATCTGCACATGGTCGATAAAGGTCTCATTCCAGATCGGCTCAAAGATTCGGTTGGCAAAACGCAATGCCATAATATTTTGTACTGTTTCCTTGCCCATATAGTGGTCAATGCGGAAAATTTGATCCTCTTTGAAGACACTTGCCAGTTCCGCGTTCAGCTTTTGGGCCGATTCCAGGTCATGACCAAAGGGCTTCTCAATGATCAGACGCGTAAAGCTCTTTTTCCCTTGCTCCCCTTGCTCAACCGGATGTGATAGGCCAGATTTTCCCAATTGGGCAATAATAGTGGGATCAAGCTCAGGTGGGGTCGAGAGATAGAAGATGCGATTGCCAGCCGTGCCCTGTTCTTGATCTAGTTTATGCAAGAGATCCGCTAGTTTTTTATACCCTTCATCAGTGTCTACATCGCCCTGACAGTAGTATAGACAGGAGGCAAATTTTTTCAACTGCTCATCATCGAATTCATCATCTTCTGAGGCAAACTTTTTGATGGATTCTAATGCCATGGCACGCCACTTTTCGTCATCCAGAGGACGACGGGCATAGGCGACAATACTAAATGGTGTTGCTAAGGGATGGTCAAGCATTAAATGCGCCAACGTAGGCAGCAATTTGCGCTGGGCAAGATCGCCCGTGGCGCCAAAGATCACCACAGCACAGGGTTCTGGCGTGTGCCCATTCGACCAGATCGAATGTTGAAGTAATTCCTCGCCAGCTTTGCCTTCCGCAGCAACAGTTTTTCCTGCTTGCAAAATTTGTGTCATAAACGTTTCTCCTTCTAGGAAGTTCACACAGGTTATACATTCTTCACGAATATTGGCCTCATAATGAGACATTTGGATAAGAGGGCGTGTCGTTCATACCGACGCCTTAGCAGCGGCATATAAGTATAACAAGCGTTACTCTTATTGATCTAAACGTTTGATTGCTCCGTATCCATGAATAACACAACCGTGATATGGTATATATATCACATGCATACTATATACAATGTATACCACGCTGTTTTTCACACAATTCTCTTGTTATTCTTGTCTTGTGAGAAAGACGCATGTTACATAGCACAGACCTTGGGAGGACCACATGGCACGAAATCAATATGATATGACGATCATCGGCGGCGGCTCCGGTGGGCTCACAGCAGCCCGTGTCGCACAATCATTGGGGGCAAACGTCTTACTGATCGACAAAACAGTACTCGGCGGCGACTGTTTGCGTTACGGCTGTGTACCCAGCAAAAGCTTGATTCACGTAGCGAAGGTTGTACAGCAGGCCAAGGAAGCCATGAGCCTGGGCCTGGTGCCAGCCGAGCTAGGCGTCGATATGGCGAAGGTGACGGCCTATGTGCAAGGCGTGATCGGTCGCGTTGGAGAGGCCGAGAAAATTTATACCGAGGGCGTCACCGTCAAGTTTGGGCAGGTTAGCTTTAAGTCACCAACCGCGTTGCGCTTGAACGATGAGGAAATCACCAGCCGTAATACCATCATCGCCACCGGCTCACGGCCAGCCGCACCCAGAATAGAAGGATTGCAAGAGGTGGGTTATCTCACGAATGAAGGCGTATTTGACTTGATGCACCTGCCACAATCAATTGTGATTGTCGGCGGTGGTCCTATCGGTGTCGAGCTTGGCCAATCCTTGCATCGCCTGGGCGCACAGGTCACGATCATTCAAGGCCCTGACCGCATTATGCCTAAAGAGGACCCAGAGGTTTCTGCCGCAATCACAAAGGTACTGCAAAATGAAGGCATTACCATCGTCACCAATGCCCGCTTGAGCAAGGCCAGTCGCAACGGAGATAAAAAAGTGGTCACCGCCAAACAAGGCGACCAACTTCTCACATTTGAGGCAGATGAAATTTTGCTCTGCCTCGGTCGCCAACCAAACATTGAGAATTTGAATCTGGAAGCGGCAGGCATCAAATATGATGGGAAAGGGATCAAGGTTGACGATTACCTGCAAACCTCTACGCAGAACATCCTTGCCATCGGCGATGTTATCGGCGGCTACCTCTTTACGCATGTCGCGGCCTACCAATCAGGGATAGCAGTACGTAATGCCCTCGTCCCGATCTCAAAAAAGAAGGTGGATTATCGCGTTGTTCCTTGGTGTACCTTCACCGATCCAGAGGCCGCCCGCGTGGGCCTGACTCCACAAGAGGCAGAGAAACAATATAAAGACGTGCGGATCGAGAAATTGCCCTGGGCCGATATTGACCGCGCACAGGCCGAAAACGAACCCACTGGCTTTATCAAGCTGATTATGGCAGGCAAAAAAGAGGAGATCGTGGGTGCTCACATAGTAGGAGCAAAAGCGGGTGAGCTACTCGGTGAAATCACCCTCGCGATGCAACACAATCTCAGCATTAGCGACATCTACAACACCATCCACGCGTACCCAACACTCACCACAGGCATTCAACAGGTCGCGTTTGATGCATATCTCAAGAGTGACAGTGCCGCGAGCAATCGCCGCCTCGTCAGCACTGTTCTGCGCTTTCGTGGCTAATACACACCTACAGGCTAAAAGAGCCGTTGAGCGTGCTGCCTGGACAGTACGCTCAACGGCTCTTTTAGCTTATGTAATCCACAAGTTTAGCCTGCGGGTACATCTTTCTTTACTTTTTTCTTATGTGGCGCACTCTCGTACAGGTGACGGGCATGCGATATAGGGTTGACGAGGATGCCTGCAACGACAACACAAGCCACTAAGGGCAGAACCAATGCCATGAGCAATGTTTGTTTCATAGGCACTTGAAACCACAGCAGGGCAAGATACTGTAACCCTATGAGCATGAGCAGCATCAAACCAATCATGAAGACGTATGATGCCTTCCAACGGTGATGCAGACGCGCTTGTATGGTCCTATAGCGCACTTTTGCCTGCTCGCGCACAGTACTTCGCTCAACCAGCAACTGTTGATGTTCTTCCTGAACCTGTTGACGCTCTTGCTCTACTAATTCTAGTCTGCGCTGCACTTCATCCTTGAAATGAAGCACCTCGACAAGATGGCTGTCCTCCACTTCCTGCGCGTGCAGTTCTATCGTTTTTACCACATCATGTAACAGCAAAGGTGGTCCCTCCGCTGGCAATTCCAGTGTGCGAGCAGCATGCTGTACCATGACACGGGCTTCTTCAGCGACCGCTTCAGTAAAAGAGCTATACAGGTCTTGATAACGCTGCTCTAGCTCTGCATTTTCCTCCTGAAGCCTATTCCGCTCAGCTTGCAACTCGCTCAGGTGCTTCTGATAAAATTCTAGCTCCTGGGCATTACCACTATGGACAGTGGCAACCTCCTGATCGAACTGTGCCAGTATCGCTTTGTTCGCAGCGAGAAGTCGCTCCGCTTCTGCACGCCATTGGTCAAGCTCGGCATGTAAGTGTCGATTTTCTTCGCGCAATGTGACAAGTTGTCGTGTTACCTTTGCGTTGGATGCCTCTACTGTCACCTTGGGCAATGCATCAGTTTGCTTTTGCTGTAAGATGTTGTGTCTTCGTTCAGCTAACAATGTACGACGGTCAAAAGATCGTAAATGTGGGTCGGTCTGTACAGTCCCGTGCTCGACATCTGACTGGTTGGCGTTGGCATCTCCCTGTCCAGAAGATGCCTGCCCAGCATTGTCAGGTGAAAACATTGTTACGCTCGCTCCTCAATCTACTTTTGCTTCCATAGGCAAAAGCATAGCCTCTGCAATGCGATGACGCAATTCGGGTTAAAAACTCTCACAATGCAATTATGCACAGAAGCGAGCTAAGATGCAAGAGGTTTATTGTGTTTCTTACTGTTTCTTTATATTTCTTTTTATTTCTCCATAATAACGTGCTGATGTTGCTCTGGCAAATCTTCACCAAGTGCATTGGCAAGGAATTTAAGCATGACATTGTGATACCCCTGTGGGTCTTGAGCATAGCCACCGCAATGAGGAGCACCATCGATAAAGTAGGTTTCCATTGGTATATCATACGCCTTCGCCTCGGCAGCTAGCTGTCGAGCATGCGCGATAGGAATTAATTCATCTTCAGAGGAATGAATAAGCAGTATAGGAATAGAGTGCTGAGGAGGTGCTGTCTTCTCTTTCTGATTGATTGCTCGCCAGCGTCTTAAGCTCATATCCGGTCGTGCCACCATATCATAGCCAAAGCGCACACGGAACACAATCATGCTGGCTGCTATGGTTGCCCACGCAACCGCTGGCACAAGGTAACGCAACTGTTGTAAGACAGGGATCCACCCATTGCTTGCTTGCGTCAATTGATAGCAAATGATGCGCTGCATAATATCGTCAGAACGGGCAAAAGGACTATCCACAATAATCGCCACCACATCAGGATGCGGCGGGGTCATCAGTGCGACTGAGGCACCCATAGAAAAACCATGCAGGATGATTTTTCCTGGCAGCGTTTCCGCTTGTCGCGTGGCGACAATGATAGCGGCTTCAAGGTCACGAACCTCCGCATTACCACCGCTGGTGATGACACTATCGCTTTCTCCATGACCGCGAAAATCGAATGCCAGCACATTATAACCGCAAGCATATTCTAGGGAGGCAACGGCCCGTAGGTGTGCGCGCGAAATGCGGTAGCCGTGGCACAATACAATAGTTGGGGCAGGTTTCGGCTGTGCCCAGAAGTCGCCACACAAGATGGTGCCATCTGCGGTTTTGAACATCAACGCACGCTGATTAGCCAGAGGTGGTTCGGAGGGAGAAGCCGGAACTGACCATGTAAATTCGGATTCGTCTAAGAGTTCATGTGGATGAGAAAATTGATCTACAAAGTAATTCGCTAGTAAAGCAATGCCGCTTGTGACAGTCAAGCCAAGAATACCTGTGCTGGTGGCAAGGCCAACAGCCCATCGATGTAATCCTGTCATAGCATACCTCTCTTCTTTGTGGCAGCCATGCACGTAAGGATGCCCCATTGCATCCCTCTATACTTGTTAAACGCTGTGCAAGCACAAAAAGTTCTGCTAGTATGCTTGCTTCAATTGTATAACAATTGAGATGCCATTTCTCTTCCCTTGTCTCCTCTTATTCCATGTCGTTCTTGAGAATGCGGTAATATATTTTTCGCTTATTGTGTCGCTTGCTCACGAGATTGGATTGCCTGTGCTGCTCCTGATCGTGCGAGATAGCGGCTGGCTGTTTATGCGCTCATAGCCGATCATATCGGCGGCAATCTTGCCTGAACTCATCACACCGGGTATGCCAGCACCGGGATGTGTGCCCGCGCCCGCGAAATAGAGGTTCGGTACATCCTCGCTGATATTGTGCGGACGAAACCATGCCGACTGTGTAAGCACAGGCTCGACTGAGAAGGCACTGCCAAGGTAGCTATTGAGTGTATCACGGAAGTGTAGCGGGTCAATATATAGTTCAGAAACAATGTGCTTCGATAGATCAGGCATGTAATGTTGTTCGAGGTAGCGAACAATAGTGTCGCGATACGGTTTCGCCGCCGTTGTCCAATCCACATCACCGCCCAGATGGGGCACAGGTGAGAGCACATACCAGCAATCACAGCCATCAGGGGCGAGCGAAGGGTCTGTCGCACTGGGGCGATGCAGGTACAGCGAGAAGTCGTCCGCTAGATGCTTCTTCTTGAAGATGTCGTCGAGCAGCCCTTTGTAGCGTGGCCCCATCAGAATTTCATGATGCGCCATCTGCTCATACTTGCGGTTGGTGCCAAAGTAGAGCACAAACAACGACATCGAATAGTCCAAGCCTTTGATGTGACGGTCGGTGTTTTTGCGGCGGAAACGCGCAGGGATCATATGCAGATAGGTATAGGCGACATCTGCATTGCTCACCACTACCTGAGCCGGAAACACCTCTCCTCGCGTTGTCTGCACTCCCGTAGCCCGTCCACTCTGCTCATCAATCAGTATTTGTCCAATCTCGGTGTCTAATTGCAGCGTGCCACCAACATCTTGAAATAGTTTCACCATTGCACGCACGAGAGCCCCTGTACCGCCCATGGCATACCAGACACCAAATTTCTGCTCTAAGGTGTGAATCAAGGCATAAATCGCCGTGCTCTGGAAAGGATTGCCGCCAATCAGCAAAGGATGGAAGCTAAACACCTGCCGCAAACGCTCATCCTTGATATACTGGTTCACAAAGCCAGCCACCGACTTCTGTGCTTGCAAACGCACCAGATCGGGCGCAACCTTCATCATATCCGAGACATGCGTAAACGGGCGGTCAATCAGTTCAAAGCCTTTCTGATAGATCTTCTCGCCCTCTTTCGCAAAGCGTAGATAGCCCTCAACGTCGTCAGGGCTGATCTCGCGGATCTGGCGTAGTATGTTTTCGCGGTCACTATTATAGCGGAAAATCAAGCCATCTTGGAAGCGAATATTATAAAAGGGGTCGATAGGAACAATTTTGACGTAATCTGCTGTCTTCTTGCCACAGAGCGTAAAAAGATCATCAATCAACCACGGCGCGGTAATAATCGTGGGGCCGCCATCAAACGTGAAGCCATCCTGCTCATAGACGTATGCACGCCCACCAGCCTTATCGCGCTTCTCAACCACTGTCACCTCATGCCCTTGCGCCTGCAAACGAATTGCCGCGGTAAGACCACCAAAACCGCTGCCAATAACAACAATCTTCATAACACTCCTGCCTTCTATCCTGCTACGATTTCTACCATTATTCATTATACTACTGCTGATAGCTCTTTTAAGATCACACATAGACGAGGGTATTCACCCCACATGGTTTAGACGAAACGTGCTTATGAAAAGGGTATGTCAAAGAAGGGCTTGAGTTACACTTCTTGTAACTCAAGCCCTTCTTTGATAGGCGTAGATAGGCGTATCAGAGCAAACTGGGGAGAATTGCACAGATCACAGTGAACGCAGGGCGTCGATGGGGTCAAGACGCGCAGCTCGCGCAGCTGGATAGAGACCAAAGATGACCCCAATCGCCGCTGAAATGACAAAGGGCATCAGCAACGAGGTTACGGTGACGACAAAGGGAATTACCAGCAGTTTGGTGACGGCAAAACCAATCAGGAAGCCAATCGCCATTCCGAGCACGCCCCCGACGAAGCTCAAAGCTAATGCCTCGATGAGAAACTGGTTGCGTATATCCTGCCGTTGTGCCCCAATTGAGATACGAATGCCAATTTCCCTCGTTCGCTCTGTGACTGAGACGATCATGATATTCATAATACCAATTCCGCCCACTGCCAACGAAATGGCCGCAATTCCGACCAGCAGGAACGTCAGGATAGAGGTAAATTGACTGGCGGTTTGCAGCAATTGATTCGAATTGGTGAGATTGAAGTCATCCACTTGCCCTTTCAGGATATGGTGACGTTGCTCCAACAAGGCCGTGATCTGGTCCTGCGTCGTGTTAATGTTGCTCGAATCATCAACTTGTACCAGAATTTGATCGATATACGATGTG
The DNA here is from genome assembly GCA_038199755.1 of Ktedonobacterales bacterium. Taxonomy (GTDB): domain Bacteria; phylum Chloroflexota; class Ktedonobacteria; order Ktedonobacterales; family Ktedonobacteraceae; genus JBBPYR01. The sequence continues at coordinate 13,425 of JBBPYR010000224.1, forward strand.
TTCTTGAGACGGTCTAGGGCTGTAGTAAAGGGTACGAAGACGACATCGTCACCACCACTGCCCTTGGTATTCAGGACACCGATGACACGATACACCTGGCTGCTAATACGGACCGTTTGGCCGATGGGGTTCACGCCGGAGGTATCGAACAGTTGATGGTAGACGGTCTGCCCGAGGAGTGCGACTGGCTGGGCACCTAGATAATCATTGTTGCTAAACCAGGTTCCTTCTGCAATCGACCAGTTTTGGATATTTTCGTAGCTAGTATTTACGCCTTGAACACGAGTATTCCAGTTCTGATTGTTAAAGACAACTTGTTCAGAAACCGTGACAATCGGGCTTTCTGCGCTGACATGGGGAACCTTCGCCACGGCTGCGGCATCGTCTGGCTTGAGTGAAAGTGTCGTGCCACCATTTTGTGAAGGTGGACGGAAGCCACGCGTCGAACTGCCAGCACCTGGCACAATGGTAATGGTATTCGTTCCCAGGCTAGAAATAGTATTCGAGATGCTGGCACTCACCCCTTGGGTGAGGATCAAGGCAGCGATGACTGCGGCAACGCCGATAAAAATACCCAGTGTGGTGAGCAGTGAGCGCAAACGGTTGGCCCACAGGGCTTCCAGGGCGATGGCGATATTGGTTCCCAGTTTGCCAGCACGATCAAAATCCTTCGCTTTGAGCTGTGGGAGAATGCGTGGCCGCTGACTAGAGGGAGATGTGGTTGAGATAGGTGTATCTTTTGACTGAGACGGTGTTGATTGCACGTCTTGTACTCCTTCTGCCATTGTTAAAGATCGTCTGGTTGTTGGGCGAGGACGGCCCATTCAGCCTGTGCATCCCGTGGCTGGGCCACTGGTTCATCGCGCACGAGTCGGCCATCGCGGAAAGTAATTTGGCGCGATGTATAGGCGGCGATATCCGGTTCATGCGTGACCAGCACAATTGTCAGGCCTTGCTGATTTAAGGCTTGCAGGATCGCCATGACCTCAACACTCGTTCGGCTGTCCAGGTTGCCTGTAGGCTCGTCTGCCAACAGTAGCGAGGGAGAATTGACCAGCGAACGTGCGATGGCGACACGCTGCTGTTGCCCGCCTGAGAGTTCGGATGGCTTATGATCCATGCGTGTCTCTAGGCCGACAAGTTTCAATGCTTGTCGAGCACGTTGCATGCGCATCTCTTTTGTGATACCACCATAGATCATCGGCAATTCAACATTGCTGAGTGCAGTGGCCCGACTCAGCAGATTGAAGCCTTGAAACACAAAACCAATCAGACGATTACGCACACGTGCCAGTTCTTGGGTAGACAATTGGCTGACCTGTTTGCCGACCAGCATATAGGTTCCCTGCGTGGGACGGTCCAGGCAACCGATCAGATTCATAAAGGTAGATTTCCCTGATCCTGATGGCCCCCTGACCGACACGAATTCGCCCGGAAACACTTCCAATGAGACTCCACGTAACGCACGTACCTGCGTCTTTCCTAGTTGGTACTGTTTGTGCAAATTATGTACGACGATGATAGGTTTCCCTTGCCGATCAGCGTTTACGACCAGTGGCGTGGATTGATTGACCGAGGGTGAGGAAATAGTAGTTTGAGGTGCAGTGATAGCAGAAGGTGGTGTAGACCCATTCACGTTCTCATTTGGCATCGTTTATCTCTTCTCTTTCGAAGGTATGTGTAGCATGATTGACCCCTTATATATCAATTGGCTTAGCATTCATGAAGATTACTACGAAACAGCTCAGAAGAGTGTTGCAAAACGCCCCAAAAAGGCTAAGCTGATCAAGAGGGTAGAGGCTACCGAGGGGAGCCATTTATGGTACAATCTACACTAACTATGTCAAACGTCAAGCAACACAAAAAAGAGAGTTAGTATGCATCGTCGCGCTCCTAGCTTCCACCCAGGATTAATGACCGATATGTATCATCCAGATTCGGCCTACGTCTCATGGCGCACAGGCCACAATGGGCTGACCACCTTTGATCTTTACACACGTAGCGCACCCTTCGATGGTGCCTATCTGCTCGTTGCAGGCTTAGAGTCCGCACTAGAATTTGCCCAGGCGTTCCGCTACACCGAAGAGGAATTAACCTTTCTGGCGCGCATTCGCGACTACGATTATGGTTTTCTCGACGAGCTAGCCAACATTCGCTTCACAGGCGAGATTCTCGCACTCCCTGAAGGCTCGATTGCCTTTCCCAACGAGCCGATTATGCGCATCACGGCTCCGTTCCGCGAAGCCTTGTTGTTGGAGGCTGGCCTGTTACAAGCAATTGGCCTCTCAACCCTGATCGCGACAAAAGCCTCACGCATCGTCTATGCGGCGGAGCGGGGCCGCATGCGCCGTGTCGCGGAATTTGCCTTTCGCCGCGCCCAGGAACCGATGACCGTGGCCCGTGCCTCCTACATCGGCGGCTGCGCCAGCACCTCTCTGCTCAACGCTGCACACGAATTTCGCTTGCCAGCTACCGGCACGGTGCCGCACGCCCTGATCGAGCTATTCGCCACTGAAGAAGAAGCTTTTGAGGCTATCGCACAGGCGTACAACCGCTACACCCTCTTGCTCGACACCTACGATCCACGCCACGCCATTCATACGGCTATCGAGATCGCCTTGCGTTCGCAAGAGACATTAGGTCACACCCTGGCGGCAGTACGTCTCGATAGTGGCGATCTGGTTGCCGATAGCATCTACATCCGTGAGAAACTGGACAAAGCAGGATTATTCGATGTACGCATCCTCGTCAGCGGTGATCTCGACGAGTGGAAGATCACCGAGATGCTCAAGGAAGGGGCACAAGTTGATGCATTTGGCATCGGCACCAGCTTAGGCAGCGGCGCAGGCTCAATTGAGCATGGTGTGGTGGGTGGCTCACTTGGTACCGTCTATAAAGAGGTGTGGTACGTCGATGACTCCGGCACAGAGTTTCCCAAAGTCAAGATCGCGGGCCCCAAAACCACGTGGCCGGGCAAAAAGGAGATTTATCGACACCCCAACTGGGAAGAAGATATCGTCAAGCTTGCCCACGAGCCGCGCCCAGACAACTATCACCGCATTTTACGTCCTGTCATGCGTAATGGTGAAATAATTCCCGGTAGCCTACCGCCATTATCAGAAATACGCGAGCTGGCCCAGCACAATCTGAGTGTGCTCCCTGAACGCTACCACGCTCTCAGGGTAGAGCAACCCTACCCCGTCCATTTCAGTGATGGTTTGCAACAACTACGTAGGCAAGCGGCACAACTCGTTGGCAAGACGATCTAACAGTTGAGATAGTATAGCAGTAATTTCCTGCAAAATCATGTATACTTTACCGTATAAAGCGTGCTTATCCAACTTGGCAGTACACTATGGGGCAATTGCTACTGCGAGGACACGCTGGACAGCCCACATTCTTCTCGTATTTACGGCTATAAGAAGCGAGTTTTTGTATAAAGAGCATAGTGTGATGACCTTGCTTCGAGTAGAAGTAATCCATATTCTTTTCTATACGTACAATGTAAGTAAATGGGTAAGTTTCAGTCATACCGACCATAGCACATTGTATGACAAAGACTCGCTCCTACTCGCCTTGTGACGCAATGGAAGGAGTCCCACGTTGACCGAAATTCTCAAGCAGACTCGTAGTATTTGTTCTATCTGCGGTGAGATTGTTCCCGCTGTATACGAAGTCTACCCCAACGAGCAGGTCTTTTACTCACGCACATGCCCAACACATGGGCGTGTCGAAACCGACCTTGGCTTCCACGCCGATTTCTACCGTAACTCCTTTCAGGTAGAAAAGGTCATGATCGAACGGTATGGTGATGGTGGCGATACAGATATTTCCAAAGGGCTTTCGCCCTTTCCACTGCGCAAGCCAGCCGGTCTCGCCATTCTGGAAGTCACCGAGCGTTGTAATCTTACCTGCCCCATGTGCTACGCCTTTTCCAGCCCATCCGAGCGTGACTACTCGCTCGAAGAAATCGAATCACGTCTCGATCAATTGATCGCCGTTGAAGGCAAAGGTGTCTCCATTCAGATATCAGGTGGTGAGCCATCGGTGCGCAAAGACCTGGACGTGATCGCCGCCATGGTGAAGCGTAAGGGCTTTGGACAGCTAGAGATGGTCAGCAACGGTATCCGCATTGCGCGCGAACCCGATTTCGCCGAAAAGCTTGTCTCATGGGGTTTCACCTCCGTCTACTTGCAATTCGACAGCACACGCCCCGAAGACATCATTAAATTGCGAGCCGAAGACTTGTGGGATGTGCGCGTCAAGGCTATCGCGGCCCTTGAGCGCGTAAAACTGCCCTCTACTCTGGCGGTCTCATTGTATGATGGCCTGAATAGCGATCAAATTCAGCAGGTTATTCATTTTGCCTGGCAACATCCTGATACTGTGTGTGCGATTGCGTTCCAGGCAGCCACCCCGTTCGGTCGCTTCGAGGTCAACAAGGATGGTGAAGGGGGCGCAACGGAGAAGCCAGCACCACGCAAGTTACGTATGCCCGAGATACTAAAGCTGATTGAAGAGCAAAGCGGTGTACCACAGAACCTCTTCTTCCCCGTTGGCGAAGGGTCGCCGCTCTGTAATGCCTTTAGCTTGCTCAAGTATACCAAGGATGGTTACAAACCTATCGCGCCAAACTTCACACTACGGGAGTTCATGGAGGTGATGGGGCCGCGCCCGAACATGACACTGCGTATGCTCACCCGTGGCCGTGCCGCTGTCCTACCACAGATGGTGGCCAACATCGGTGGCAGCCTCAAGCTGATGAAGACGTTATGGCCGCATATTGGGACCGATCCCTCATTCTGGACCAGCCGCAAAACGCTCACCCTCTTTGTCAAGCCGTTCATGGACGAGAGCGACATTGATATGAGCCGTATTGAACGCTGCTGCTTCCACAATGCGTCACCCCGTGGCGTCATGTCCTTCTGCGCCTTGAACGCCAAGATGCGTCCCGCGCAGCCGCACGCGCAGGAGAGCGCATTCGTGCCGCTACCAACGCGCCGCCCTAAGCAACCCGTCAGCGCGCAATAGACACTTGTAGTGCAAGGCGATTCTGCCAGGACAATCAAATGATTATTCTGGCAGAATCGCCTTCATGGTGAGAAAGGCAAGTTCCATGCGCTTCTCAATCATTGTTCCGGTGCTCAACGAAGAGTTGGTGCTTGCCGACCAACTCGCCCACCTCAGTGAACAATGCGCTCATCATGATTGTGAAGTACTGATAGTTGATGGGGGCAGCAAAGACAACACGGTTGCAATCGCCGAACGTTATGGACGAGTGCTGCATTCCCCACGTGGTCGCGCTATCCAGATGAATACGGGTGCGGTAGCCGCTAGCGGCGATGTCTTGCTCTTCCTGCATGCCGACACGCGCTTACCGAATAACGCCTTTTCCGTCATCGAATATGCACTCAAATCGCCACACGTCGTAGGCGGGGCATTTCGCTTATGCTTTGATTGCGCAGGCTGGCCCTACAAACTGGTCGCGTTCACCACCAACCTGCGCTCCCGTTTTAGCCGTATCTTCACAGGTGATCAAGCCTATTTCGTGCGCACCACTAGCTTTAGAGCGATTGATGGCTATCCAGAACTGCCGCTAATGGAAGACCTAGAGATCATTAAGCACCTGCGTAGGATTGGCGAGGTGGTACTTTTGCCACAATTCGTGACCACATCGGCCCGCCGCCACGAAAAACTGGGCCTTTGGCGCAGCGTGCTCTTCATGTGGTATCTACGCACCCTGTACAAATTTGGCGTCACACCCGCGCAATTACAGCGCATGTATTTTGACATTCGTTAGAGATATTCATTTGTATTTGGAAATAGAGAGAGCCAGCACCCATGCCACACCTATCAATCATCATTCCCACCTTTAATGAGGAACAATGGGTTGAACGCACGCTACAAGCCGCCCGAGCAGCCGCGCCAGATGCCGAAATTCTCGTCGTCGATGGTGGCAGCAATGACGCAACGGTAGAGCGAGCGAGTAAACACACGCACGTCCTCATGACGAAACGCGGGCGAGGTATACAACTAAACGCGGGGGTGACAGCAAGTAGCGGTGACATCCTGCTCTTCCTCCACGCCGACACCCTTGCAGAAGCCGAAGGCATCGCTGAATTGCTCAGCGTCATGCAAGACAGCAGTATCCTCGGCGGCGCGTTCCGTATGCGCTTCGATGTTCAGACGCCGCTTTACCAACGGATCGGGCAAAACGTCTCGCAACGTTCATTGCGTACCAAAAGTTACACCGGGGATCAAGCCATCTTCACCAGCCGCCACGCCTTCACACAGTTGGGTGGATACCGCGACTGGCCCTTTATGGAAGACGTGGACTATAGTGAGCGCATGGGCAAAGCTGGAAAGGTTGTCTTGCTCACACATGAGGTCGAGACTTCAGCCCGTCGGCATGAACGCTGGGGTCTGTTACGCACCCAGCTCACCGTTGTTCTCATTCGCATCCTCTACCTGCTCAAAGTCCCACCCAGTGCCTATGAGTGGCTCTGGCCCCCCGTGCGCTAAATATCCACAAGATTGACCGATTGCACACCTCTCAGACCCATCTCAGCACAAGCACAGTTGGCATTCAGGCTACCGTGTTATGCTTCCTTCGCCATCCCACTTCAATAGAATGTCCCTTGTGGGCATCCAATAGGCATCAAACTAAGGAAGGAAACATATGCACCCAAGCAATAAACTGTTGCTCAGCTCATATCTCGTTATGCTCATTTTAATCACCACTATTATCGTTATTGGTGCCAACAGCATGGCTCCATAGACATTTGCTGTAGATATTCAAATGCGGTAGGTAGTGCTGTGGCTAGCATGAAGTCGAATAAGAATGCGATTTTCTGCTAGCCACAGCACCACCTACCGCGCATGGTATACTATTAGATACAATAGCAAATCACGAACACAGAAAAACGGAGAAGGCACTGCTACATGGCCGAGAGCATCACCGAGTCAGCTACGACCCCTCCTGATGAGGGGATGATAGCCATACCAGCGCAAACGGAACAAACGCAAGGCAACAATATTTCAGCTGAGACGGCAGTTGTCATCTGGACGCCACGCTTTATCGTTCTCTTCGCGCTCGTCCTGGTCACCGCACTCAGCGTAGAAAGCATCCTCACACAGGTTATCCTCAACGGCCAAATCGCGCCTGGAGCAGTTCTCATCATACACGCGCTCCCAATCCTCGTGTGTTGGATAGTGCTTATCATACGCACGCGCTCTCTCTGGCTACGACTGGGCGGCAGCTTCGGAATTCTCTGGACACTGTTTGCCAGCGTAAGTTTTGTGCTCAGCACGATATCGATAGACCCAAAGTCTGCCCTACCGCTGCACCTCACTGCTGCCACCGCTAGTGCATTGCTCGGCTCCTACATTTGCCTCTCGATTGATCGCACACTGCTACATTACTGGGACAACTGGTTTTTCCGTCTTGCCTTGATCGTGAGCGGCTGCGTGGTCGCCCTTGTCTACTTTATTCTCCCTCTGGACATACGCTCAACACGCAGTCTGGAAAGCGTGGCAGTGGCCGTCATACTGTTTCTGTGCCTGTTCGTCTGGTGGCTGCGTCCCTCCTGCTGGCGTTACGTGCCGGGTCCCACCTTCCTGTTCGGCATTCCACCCTTCATCCTGCTCATCCTCGCCATTCCCAACGTCACGAACAGTGCTAATTTTTACTTTTTCTCGCAGGTCGCGTTGCTCTGTTTGTTGTTGGGAGTTATGAGACTATTGCAGGGAGAGAAAACTTCATCACATATCCATTAAATGTTGCAGCCATCACACAACAGCAGTGGAAAAGCGCATTGACCTACGTCTATATCATAGCTATACTTAGAGTATCATTGATACTCGAGATTATATTCAGCCATAGATTGTGATTCTTTGTTGTTAAGACACGGGGAAGACAGGCAACGTGCAAAATTTTGTAAGAGGTGCGGATATGTCTACATATAGCAACCAAACGGGTAGATTACCTTCTCAATATCTGCTGAAGCAGCAGTATATCATTATTGGTCAGGCAGGCAAAGGCGGCATGGGGGCCGTCTATCGAGCCATCGATACGCACAAAGGGCAAGGACAGGTGGCAGTAAAAGAACTGAGCCAAGCGCATCTCGGTGAGGCTGAGTTGAAAGAGGTGACGGCCCGTTTTCAGCAAGAGGCGGCGATGTTAGCTGCTCTTTCGCACCCTAACCTGCCACGCATCCTTGACGCATTTAGCGAAGATGGTCGCTCCTATCTCGTTATGGACTTCATCGAGGGGCAAACGTTGCAGCAGATGCTGCGTGACAGCAAGCAACCCTTACCCGTGCCGCAAGCGTTGCACATCGCACGGCAACTTTGCGATGTGCTCTCCTATCTGCATGCGCAAAACCCGCCCATCATTTTTCGCGATGTCAAACCCACAAACATCATGATTACCCCAAATGGACATGTCTTCCTGATCGATTTTGGCATCGCACGGTTCTTCAAAGAGGGGCAGACTCAGGATACCATTTTCCTCGGCTCACCAGGTTATGCACCACCGGAACAGCATGGGTTAGCGCAAACCAATCAGCAGTCTGATATCTATGGACTCGGTGCGACGATGCACTATTGTCTCACGGGCATTGACCCATACTACGTCAAAACGCGTTTTTCCTTTCCACCAATCCATACCAAAAATCCAGCGGTTCCACCGGAGTTAGATCAGTTAGTGCAGCGCATGGTGGCATACCAAGCATCACTGCGGCCAGCCTCAGCAAATGAGGTGAAACAGGTATTGGCGCGTATCAGCCAGCAAGCCGCCGAGCATACCACCGGATTGCGACCTGACCCCCTCGCGGCCTCTGCACCAACACAATACACGCCACCACTGGCGGCCACATCGCCCGCGTTTAGCCTGCAACCGCCACCAAATATCGCGCCGACAGTGGCAGTGCAGCCGCCAACAAAAACATCGCCCGACAACAGAGGTACAACGCCTGTTGCCCCACTCTTAAGGCAATCTGTACGTCCTGCGATACAGCCATTTTTGACAAAATCATCGGCAGGCGTAATCATTGCTTTATTAGCAGTCATAGTTGGCACTGCCCTCCCTCTACTAGAGACGCTTTTTCACGTTGCCTATGGCTATGCCTTCTTCCTGGAAGGCAGCGTTCTCATTCTGCTCACATTCATAACGCTTATAAGCAGCACAATAGTTAAAAAGGCCGGTCCGAAAGGTATCCTATTCGCAACGGCTTTAGTAGCAAGCATAGCTGGTCTCGCCGCCATTAGCTTGGGATCATTAGATGTGCAGAACGCCATAGTATCGTTCCTCCAAATACCTAACCTCAACATGATACTTACCGATAGTATGGCAGCAATTACGATTGTTGCTTTCCTCTGGGTGTTACGTCCCTTCACGGTGAGTCAGCGTGTAAATTTGGCAGTGGTATTTGGCATTGCAGCCATTTGTACCTTCGCACAATCCTTTCTGGCAAACGACCGCACAGAAAAACACATTTACTTGCTAGTTGCCATCATCGCGCTCATGCTAGGGGCAGTGGCGGCAATCCAGATGGAGCGCAGCAAATAAGGATAAGAACAATAGTCAGCGAAGCGACCTACACGAGACCCTACGCACCTCGTGTAGGTCGCTTCGCTGACTATTGAATAATTCCTCGCATGGTTAGCACGATCAGGAGCGCGCCGATGCCATTATTGAGCGCATGCAGGATCACGCCGGGCCAGATTGAGCGTGTGCGCCAACGCAAGAAGGCCAGAGCCAGCCCGATAAAAAAGAGCACCGCGAACGAGCCGAAATCAGCATGCGCAACAGCAAAAATCAATGCGCTGAAGATGATTGCAGCGATCAGCGGCATACCGCGCAACAAGCCCATGAAAACAAAACTGCGAAAGAAAATTTCCTCACAAAAAGGGGCCACAAGCACGCTAGCAATGAGCGTGGCATAGGTGGTCAAGGGAGCATCTTTACTATGCTGCAAAATGAACTGATCGTTTGTCTGCAAATTGAGATGAAACGTGGTCAACAGATATTGATACAAGACATTGACAGCATAGAAGGCTAAGAAGAGGGCAACAATCATGCCGAGGGCAGTGCCCACATCAAAGCGGCGAAAACCCAGTGATTGTAGTAACAAGGAGCGCTGCTGGAGCGGTGGACGAGTGCGAAAGACGCGGTTAGCAAAGTAGAAAGGTCCAATCAGAAACGCCGCCTCAATGAGCGTGGAGAGAACAAAGGTAACAATGGCATTCAGCAAATCTTGCTGGGTTGTCAAAGGGGTTGAACGAGCAGGACGTACACTAGCGTTTACGCCACCAAGAACTACTGCCAGCGTAATCCAGGGGACAAGGGTGAAAAAGATGCCCAAAAAGGTTTGTTGAATAGTCCAGGGAACCTGTTCAACGTTGTCAATTTTCTGTTCAAGCACAGGTATTCTCCGTTTTTTACGTGTTCAATTATAACATATTCGCCACTATTTTGTCTGTAATCGCACTCCTATTGTTATAGGAACGATATGGTATACTACGTACACCATCTCCAATGCACTTTTCTGATCTATACTTTTGTACATAAGGAAGGACATGCTCTTTTGGCGGGCACACTCGAATCTCATCCATCAGAAAACTCAAATTGGCGTAAGCATAAAAATGCCTGCCCATTCTATCGTGAACGTTGGTTCCCTTGTAATGACATCACAGTAGGCGAACCGATGTATCAGGTGTTTTGTCTCAAGAATACCCCACCTGAGACCTCAGAGGAACAGGAAAAATGTTTCCGTAGCAAAACAGGCTGTTGGCGCATTGCCGAAAAGCGCAAAGCAAAATCGCAACAAACCAGCGAACAGGAAACACCAGTCTCTTCACATTAAACACTTCCATTCTTTCCACATAAATAGGGCTCTAGGGCCTGCTCAAACGCATCTTCCATTTCCATGCAAATTATCTTGTATAGAAGATGCGTTTAAGCAGGCTCTAGAGCCCTTTTCAAACAAGAAGTTAGCCGATCTCGTCGGCGGAATAGACAAATCCTTCCAGTGCATCCTGGTAGGTAAACAATTCAGTAGAGGTGAAGAAGCGTTCAACCTCCGCGGCAGCCGTTTCGAGCGAGTCCGAGCAGTGAATTAGATTGGTCTGCACACTCATTGCAAACTCGCCACGGATGGTGCCTGGGGCAGCCTCACGCGCCTTTGTAATGCCGCAGAGTTGGCGCACGGTGCTGACCGCATCGACACCTTCCCAACAACACGCGACCACTGGTGTACGCTGCATAAATGAGCGAATAGCAGGATAGAAGCTGCGCCCAACAAGATGGCTATAATGCGTATCAAGCAGTTCGCTTGACAGGTTCATCATCTTCATGCCAACCAGCTTCAACCCTTTTCGCTCAATGCGCGAAATAATTTCACCGACGAGATCACGTTGTACCGCGTCGGGCTTCAATAATACTAAGGTACGTTCCATTGCGTTTTCATCTCCTAATAATTAGCAACCAACTGCATTAATTGACGGCACGTCTTCTTCATCTCCAACTTCACGCGGCCCATGTTACCAGAACCCTGTGTTGTTACAATGAGAATCAGATCGCCCGCGTTCTGCATTTGGATAGTTCCTGTTTTTGTCTGAATAATGATATGTTGGGCTTCCCCATCACCATTATTAATTTGCGCAGTAAAATTCGTAACGGAGCCAAAGGCGGCTGCCGACATTGCTCCAATGACCTCTTCATCTTCACTATGTAAAGTCCCAGAGACGATGAGGCCATCTTTGCCCACAAGGATAGCTCCATACACATCTTGCAGGTCGGTCAAACGCTGTAACATGGTTTCCACAAAAAGACTCCTTTATCAATCCTCATAGTGCGTTAGCTCCTGGCTTTTTTAGCCACCGTCAGAGCCTTATTGTAAGATTCCATCGCCTGCAGGTATTCTCCCTGGCGCATATACGCATCACCCAGGACACGATATCCCGCAGCGTACTTGGGAGCCAGTTTTAGCAACGCACGGAGATTGCTTACCACCTCGCCCAACAAATCGGGCGCGTTCCGTACAATAACACGATAGTCTTGCATCGCTTCATCGTATTCTCCTACGAGTTGATGCTGATACCCCTTCACCAAACGATCCCGGAAGTTCATATTGGCATCTGTGGGCTTGCCCACAAATGACCGCTCACCCGCACGTGTCCGCTGAGCAGAAGCAGATTGCTCAGCAGGAAAAGCCGTATTTCGCTGCGCTTGCATCGCCTGCAGATGGATCACGGGCCGTTTCATGGTCACCTCTAGCTCCAAATCAGAGCCAAAGCCAATGTCGGAGCGGGCCGAAGGAACTTTTACTGGTTCCGGTAGCTTTTTCGAGCCGATCTCAGGTTCATACGTTGGCGTGAAGACGGGACCCGGCAAGGCATCAACCCGGACTGGCGGCACTGGCACGGGTTGCAAAGCCGGAATTTCCTGGGCAGGCTGTTTAGAACCTGTCTTTTGTTCGGGTGTAGGTGTCGCCTCAATCGGTTGACTGGCAACTGGCATAGCGGCAGCCGGTTGCAATGGCATAGTTGTCTTGCGTGTAACAGGCAGCTGCGGCGGCACTGTCGGCTCAGGGGCAGCGGTCATTCGAAATGACGCTAACCATGATGGTTCATCCGCTGGTGGAGTCGCGTAACCCTGCTCCCCCTGTTGAGAGGATGCAACACTTGCGGCTACTGGTGGCTCCAGATTACCGAACTCAGCCAGGGCAGCGAAAAGCGATAGTTCCGCCTCCTGTGGTTTTTCTTCCAGCATTGCTTGGGCAGGTTGGATAGGTTGAACCTCTTGCTCTGGTGACGCTTCTTGTTTATCCTGGGCAATCACGGCGAGTGAGTTCGGCTCTAGCGGAACAAATCCTTGAGCGTGGAGATCTGACTCTAACCCTTGCAAAGAGTTCAACAATTGTTCATCGGCTGTGGCTTCCACGTCAGCAGTCGTAGCGGTTTCGTGCATTGAGAGTGCGGGGGTAAGATGTTCGCCTGCCGTCTGCTCTACCTGCGGTTCCTCATTAGTCTCATAGGGGCTAGATTGCTGGAACGTGCCTAACCACGGCTCATATGTTACTTCTGGTTGTGCCATGGAAGTTTGCCATTGCTCAAATGCGGGTTGTGGCGCGAGTGCTGGCTCTGGCGTTGCCTCGACAGGCAATGCGGCAGGTGGCTGAGAGGTGGCTTCCGTTGGTGCGATAGCAGAGGCGGCAGGCATTTCAACTGAAGGCGATATACCTGAGAAGCTAGCCGCACCTAATGATTTTAGCCATTCTGGACCAAAGAACGACTCTTCTTCGTCCTCGTCACTTGTTTGTGCCGATTCCTGTAAGACAGGCATGTACCCCAACTGCTGATATGCAGCATCCTCACTGTATGCAGGTGCAGCTTGAGGCTCGACAATCGCAGTCTCTTCACGCTGATCGGGCAGCTTTACGCTCGGTTCAGCAACTTGTTGTGGTTCACTCTGAGTAAGCATATTTAACCAGGAAGGAGGGGCGGCAGTCTGCTTTTCCTCTACCGATGAGCTCCACGAGTTCGAGGTGTATGACGCATTGTCATTTGTTAAACGCTCCCATGAGTCGGAAGAATCGGATGTATCAAACGCATAACTTTGCGTCGGTGCTGCTGTTGGTAATCCGTTCTGATCTCCATCACCGTGAGCACCATTAAGGGTGCTCTTTATTTGATTTAAAGCCTCGGCAGGTGCTGGCGATGGCGAATTATCCAACGTATCAATGCCATTCCAATTCTTCATATCGCCCCAGTGGGGTAACGTGTTTGCCGCTACGAGCACATCATCTACCTTGTTAACATCGGCCTCGGCATCGGATGAAACAGCACTATCAGTTTTCGCCACCTGATCTGTGATATATACTGGTCCCTTGTTCAAGAATTGCAAGAAGGGATGATCGGGCTGGCTCGCTTTTATATCCTTAAAGAGCTCTTGAGCCAATACAAGTTCGGGGTCTAATGCCTCAGCTTTTTGGACGAGTCGGTTTGCCTCTTGCATGTTTTTCGGAGCAGCGAAAAATGCCAGCAGCAGCAATGCCTTCAAGCTACCGGGAACATCTTGCATGATTTGCCGCGCTAACTGTTCAGTTCGCTCATATTTTCCTTCATGCCAGCATGTTTCCATCAGGCCGAGGCGAGCATCCAAACGATCAGGGCTGGATGCAAGCACTATTTCCCATTCCTGGATAGCCTCTGCAAGCAGATCCCCTCGCATATAGAGGCGTGCTAGGCCCGCACGCGAAAACATGAACCCTGCTTGACCCGCACGAGCACTGAGTTGATTAAATTCACGGCGGATTCGACCTTCACCACGGCTAAGCTCATACGCTTGCTGATAGCAATCAAGGGCAGTATCTACATCTGACATGCGTTCACTCAGGGCGGCACGATCACAATATGCCTGCACATTTTCGGGGTCATTGGTGAGCACCCAATCAAATGTTTGTTGTGCCTCTTCCAGATAGCCCTGAGCCAGATACACCTTGCCAAGCAAGCGTTGGGCCTCTAGTGCATCGGGAAACTGATTGAGCAGATATTGACAATGCTCTAACGCATCATCGAGACGGCCTGCAGAGATTGCATGCTCTGTCTGTTGTAAATAATCGTGAAGCGTTGTTTGTGCCATAATAAGCTGGTCTCCCCTTCCTGCTTTACCTACCTGTAAGCAATCCCTTAAAATATTCTTCCCGCTTCTTATCATCGGGTCCGATGATAGCCAGGCGTCGCCATTCAGGAGCAAAGCAGTTCCGCGCCACGCGCTGAATATCCAGCGCAGTGACCGCATCGATATGTGCTATCATCTCATCAATATCGCGCACGCGGTTTCGCAGACTCTCCTGGCTTGCTAACCAGGAAGCCACCTGTTGCGTACCCTCCAAACCGAGTAAAATACCTCCTCGAATATAGGCTTTGATGCGTTCAAGTTCATCATCTGGTACGAGCGTCTCACATAATTGCCCCAGTTCCACAATGATTGCACGAATGGTTCCCTCCGCTCGCGATGGGTCTACACTAGCAGCGATCACCAGATTACCAGTATCATAGTAGGTGTTGTAGTAGCTACCAATATCATATGCTAGCCCCTGCTCCTCCCGAATGCTCTGGAAGAGCCGAGAGCTCATACCATCGCCCAGAAGCGCGTTCAGCAGCATGAAAGGATAGTAATCAGGAGACATATATGAGACACCCAGTGTTGCCACACAAATATTTGCCTGCTCCGTATCTTTTTGTATCATACGCACGCTTGGCGTATGTAAAGGCGGCTGACTCTCATGCCATTGGGGACGCTCTCGCGGCTCCCAATCCCCAAACATGTCTTGTGTCAAGCGTGTCACTTGCTCAGGGTCTATATTGCCCGCAACACTAATTACCAGAGCGTTTGGTCGATAGTAGGTATCAAGGTAGTGGAGCATTTGCTGCCGAGATAGGTGGGCCACCGTTTCTATTGAACCCGCGTCGTCACGACCGAGCGGCAATTGCGGCCACATCACTTCATCAATCAACAAGTTTGACCACTCTTGCGGATCATCATAGGTCGAGCTGAGTTCCTCAATGATCACGCTGCGTTCCTTCTCGATTTCTGCGGCATCAAATAGTGGGTAACGGATCATATCAGACAACACATTCATCACTATTGGCAAGGAGTCACCAGGAACACGAGCGGTATACGTTGTCAGCTCTTTCCCTGTACTGGCATTAAACGTTCCCCCCACTCCCTCAATCGCTTGCGATATGAGTCGTGCTGTCGGATAGTGCCGCGTCCCTTTAAAAAGCATGTGCTCGATAAAATGCGATACACCCGCAATTGGAGGTTGCTCATAGCGAGAACCTACCGCAAAAGAAAATGCAATGCTAGCAGAACGCACAATGGACATGGGTGCCATTAGTAAACGCAGCCCATTTTGTAACGTAGTTCGCTCGTAATTCATTAAAAACCAGGCACTTCCCACTTTCTTCTCAACAAGTATTGAGTGCCATTGCTCCTTATACCCTGGTCAATTCTAATCTGTTACTATAGACAACGTTAAAATATATTTTTCTGTATCAAGAGTGCTTTTCCTTGCCGTATTATAGACGGTTTAGGAAGCAGAGGCAACATAACGCAAAAAGAAGAGAGGAAGAAATAGCCAATTTGGGTAGTCTCTGTTTTTGGATCACATACACAAAGGGGCAAACATGCTACTGTTCGCCCCTTTTCGCTTCATTGCTGCTTAGAATAGGCCGATATCATTTGCTATTTCTCCGAGACCGCCGAGCAGTCCTTCGTCTCCACCACCACGATGTTCGTGGCGATTTTCTATGCCATGCAGAAGCATCTCACCGCCAATTACCGCAGCAGCTCCACCAAGTGCGCCCATTGCCATCTGCCCACCACTCCCTTGCAAGAAACCACCCATACCCCCCATGGCACCCGGTTGCCCTGGCTGTACAGCAGCTGGTGTGGGCAGCACGCCCGCTAGACTAGTGCGACAACTGACGCAATTGGTCGTACCCATCGGGGCCATCGCCTGACAGACAGGACAGCGCAACACCATCGGTTGCTGCCCCATCATTGGCTGCGGCGCGTACCCATTTTGTTGATATTGCGGCTGCCCATAGGAATTGGGCTGCGGTTGCTGGCCTTGCTGTCCGTATTGACCATATTGTGGATTTTGCGGAATTTGTGGCTGACCATACGGCTGTGGCTGCTGATTGTATTGGCTATAGGGTGCTTGTTGATATTGTGATGGCGTCGTTTGTGCATAGTGCGGCTGCGAATACGGGTCAGATGGAGGAGGCGTATAGCTCGTCTGAGCAGGTGCGGGCGAGAGCGGACTACCACAACCGCCACAGAAACGGATGCCCGCCGCGTTTTGCCTGCCACAGGTGTTGCAGAACACCATCGTCGCAGCTGGCGGCGCGGAGGCGGTAGCGGCACGCAGGTTTTGGCCACAATTGACGCAGAACGCATTCTCAGCGGCAACCACTTGATGACAGGCAGGGCATGTTGTTGGTGCGTTCTGCCCCTGCCCTACGCTTTGACTTGGTGTGCTTATTGTTTGCACGGGAGTTCCGCACTGTTGACAAAACTTTTTCCCAGTAACATCACTACCGCAAGCGGTACAGGTTGTCATAGCTCATTTTCCTTCCTCATAATCCCAGTAATCGCATAATATGTCTTCCATAGAGATTGAACGCAGTGTAGCATAGTTTCCCAAATTCGTCGAGGAAGGACACCTCTGTGGTCAGATCAGGTAGAACCTGTGCTAACCACAGAGCTACCCTACCTATTCACCCAAAAGCGTTTCGAGCTTTGCTTCGATGGTGAGTGACGTGGGGAAGAAGGCCGCCTCCTCTATAGCGTTATAGGGGGCGGAGGGAGCCTGCAACGCGGCAACGAATGCGGGCGTACCGTCAAGGTCATAAAAGCAGTTTTCTACAATCCAGGAGTGTATATGCCGCCCGAAGCTGGTCAGGTCGGACTCCTCCGTCACTACCATTACCTTGTTGGCCTCGCGAACTGCCGCAGCAATGGTCTCCTCATCAAATGGGACAAGCGTGCGTAAATCGACAATTTCGATGGCACCACCCTTGCGATGTACGATGTTGGCGGCAGCTGAACACGCCTCAAGGACCATTGTTCCCCAGGCAATAATCACGGCATCTGCACGTCCCGTGCCAATCTTGAGGCGGTGTGCCTTGCCAATAGGTAAGGTATAATAGCCATCGGGAACGTTCCAATAGTCGGACAGCACAGCAATGGGTACGCCCTCACTATCCTTTGGTGGCTCCGAACGATAGAGGCGACCACGCTCAAGGAACACAACGGGCGATTGTGCGCGGGCAGCCTCCAAAAGCAGTCCCTTCGCATCATAAGGTGTTGCCGGACAGATGGTAATCAGGCCCGGAACGTTGGTAAACCATTGTTCACCAGCATTTGAGTGGCCATAGCCGCCACCACCAGAACCACTACTAGAAATGGGACCGCCACCGCCACTACCAGACTTGGTGCGAATAATCATTGGCACTTTCCAATCACCATAGGTCTGATACGCGATACGCGAGGCAAGGCGGAGCGTTTGTGTGGCAGATTGATGATAATCCACGAATTGAATTTCCGCACAACGCGCTTTGCCATCCTTCATGCCCGCACCTGCGACGATACCCACGATTACCTGCTCATTGAGGGGGCTGCTAATTGCACGATCAGGAAACTGTGAAACGAGTGCTGCCGTGGCCCCAAAGACGCCACCCTTTGGGCTAGCGACATCCTGCCCATACACAAAGAAATGGGGATCGCGTTGTGCAAGTTCCACCAAAGCTTCATTGATCGCCCCGAGCATTGTAATCGGTCGCTTCCGACCACGAGGCGTATTTTCGATCCACTCAGGAACGTAAAAGACATGGTTCATCACGCGATCAGGTGTGGGTTGCGGCTCCTGCAATATTTCATTCTCGGCGCGTTCCAGCTCTTTGCGTATCTCACGGCGAATTTTGTCGATGTCACCCTCTTGCAGATACTTCCGCTCCACTAGCCAGCGACCAAAGTTCTTCACGGGGTCTTTCGTGGACGTTGTTAACTCGATCTCTTCTTTTTTGCGGTATGACTTGATGTCGGTGCTGCTAGAATGCGCGTCGAGCAGACCCAGGCGCAGGTGCATCAGAGCTGGTCCTTTACCCGCGCGCACATACGCAGCCAAACGGTCCGTGGCCTCATATACAGCCATCACATCTACCCCATCAACCTCTTCGGCATAGAAATTGGCCGCCTTCGCCTGATCGACCAGAGACCCTGCCCACTGAATCGATGACTCTGCGGTAATGGCCCAACCATTATCCTCAATCACGATCAATACAGGCAAGTTATGGACCGAGGCCTGGCGAAGCAACACATTAAAATCATTTGTCGCAACGCTGCCATCACCACCTGTGTAGAGAATGATCTCCTGTCCCACATCAGCAGAGTCGGCACGGTCATGTTCGTGCCGCTTGATTGAGTAGCCAAACCCGCCTGCAAAGGGTGCTAGGCCAGCAATCTCACTAAAAGTGGGCAGGATACGGTGTTTCTTGCTGCTGTAATGGGAAGGCATGTTACGGCCAGCACACATGGGGCCAGTCGTCAGCGAATACGCCTCCCGCAAAGGACCACGAATATCACCTGTGCGCTGCAACCACGCCGCTAGATCGCGATAGTACAGGGAAAGCCAATCTTGCTCTTCGAGAGCCGCGATGACTGCCGCCATACCTTCATGTCCAGCACAACCAATGTAAAAAGGGAAACGCCCTTGAGTTTTACGAATCTTAAGCAGGTCATTCATTGCCCGCGCCGTAACCATCGTGCGGTACAGCGCGAACACATCCAGCGACGGTGCTGGCGTGTCGGCTATCGTTTCGCTAATATGTAATGTCATTCAGATCGCCTCCAGATATCGTCGCCATTGACGACATAGGTTAACTCAACAACTATAAACA
>JBBPYR010000225.1:0-3129 GCA_038199755.1 Ktedonobacterales bacterium
TCACGCTCTTTAATGGTAACGGCATCACCAGTGTGATATTCCCCTACACTGGCTGGCCCAAAAAGCGTGGCAAGCTGGCGCTCGTCGTTACCATCAAGCAGATAGTGTTCATAGACGCGCTGCCCATTCTTAATCATTTCAACAATCGGGATGCGCTCATCCGTTTCAAGTGTAACGACCCAGAGGCTGAGAAATTCTTGTGGTTGCACCACATCAACAGGGCTCCACATCGCGGCTTTCAGGCCAGGCCGAGCAACCATGGTTTCGAGTGCAGCATGTTCAAACAGTTTGATACGAACCTGACGCAGAATATCATCGCTATCGCGTTGCCCAAGATCCAAAAGAGAAGCTATCTCAATACCATTCACCTTCACCAGTGCTAGCATGCCAAATTGTTGCCAGTCGATAGGTTCAAGCGTGATATGAAATTGTTTACATATCTCTGCGATCTGTTCGGCTTTCTGGCGAGCCTCGTGTTGCTCCTCAACCATATTTCGCCGTGTATAGGTCATAACAGAAAACTCCTCTTGATGAGCCTATTCTCATCATAGTTCGCCATTCCTCGATAAATATGAGGGGAATATATCTCATCTGTGCAGTAGTGGATATGATGACTGTTCATTTATAACGCGGAAAACTAGAAGGGCCAAGACTACATGTGACAATGTACATCTAAGCAACAATACATCTTCCAATACCCTCTTATTTTATCATATTTAGCAAACAATTGTATCAGAAAGTATATGTATGGTGCTCGTCTCTTTACCCTCTCCCATCTTAATAGGCAGGCATTCCTTTATTCTGCTATACTATGAGAGGTGTTGCGATAAATAAAACCAAGTGGATCATTGTCTACGACATAGATAAGGAATAATGAGATGCATCAACAACTCTCTGAGAACAATCAGGAACCCGCCCCCAGAAAAGTAGGCAACGCTAGTGCCTACTCCGCTCACATACAAGAGGCCATGAGATATGATAGACTACCTTCTGCTGACTATGATATTGTTATGACCTTGCTACATGCAGTGTTACACGGATATTCGCTTGAAAAGTGGGAAGAGGAGCAAAAACGGACGGTAAAAGCACTTACCGATAAGCCTACTGACAAAAGAATACACCATGCTGACGCCACCAACCGCTATGAGCAAACCATTGCTATCTTGAAAGACTTAACACTCTGGCCTTTTGAATAGGGTATGTCTAAAGAACGTGAGAGCAACGTCCAGTAAGAACACACGCACAAAAAAGCGAGAAACCTCTCTCTTGTGAGAGGTTTCTCGCTTCACTCTTAGCGTGATGTGACCGCTTCTGTCTCTAACTCTTCGACTTCACGTGCCGTACCTCCCGCTGTAAGTGCGGAAGCGTTAGCCGTTGATCGTGCTGCCGAACGGCGTGCGAGCATGGCAGGGGTAACACGATACACCTCTTTAACAAGGCCGACACGTTCAAGTGTCCAGATGACGTAGCTGGAGATGTCAACCTGCCACCAGTGTAAGCCATGAAAGGCGGAACGCGGGAACGCATGATGGTTGTTATGCCAGCCCTCACCAAAGGCAAGCAAGCCAACTATCCATTCGTTGCGGCTGAGATCAGTAGTCTCAAACTCACGCTTCCCAAAGGTGTGACAGACCGAGTTCACACTCCAGGTCACATGATGAGTCAAGCAGAGGCGTACTAATCCGCCCCACAATAAGCCCGTCCATCCTCCAATAGCAAAGGGAATCAGCAGCGAAAGTGCGACCCAGACAAAGAAGGTGCGGCTCACAAAAACCACCATTGGATCATTGAGTAGATGCCGAGCGTAGATGTTGGGATCAGCTTCGCGATCTTTGAACATCCAGCCAATATGGGCATGGAAAAAGCCTTCCACGGGGCTATGTGGATCGCCTTCGCGGTCAGCTTGGGCGTGATGTTTCGTATGGGTAGCGGCCCATTGCAGTGCTGGACCTTCTAATGACATAGAGCCAAACACGAGCAACAGAAATTTGATGACGGGATTGGGACGGAAACTACGATGTGTCAGCATCCGATGGAAGCCAATCGTCACTCCCATGGCAGTAACGGCATACATGCCGAGTAGCAAGACCAAATCTCGTGGGTGAACAGCTCGTTGCCAAAGTTGAATGATAGCATACACTGTTGCTACCAACGGCCCAATAACAACGAGAAGCACCAGTGCTTTATAAAAAGGGCTACGGTAATTCAAAGAACCTCCACACCAGGGGCTCCACCTCTAAAGAGTGGAACCTTATAGTTCCACCTTCAAAGTAGAACACTAATAAGAGCAAAAACTTCGTCATTTTGTTTCATTCATAGACATATATTGATATAACTTCTCTTGCGCTACCAACTATATACTTTCATAACACGATACATAGATGCTTTAAGTTTCATTGCTCACAATTATTAGAGGTCCAAAAGGAAGCAAAGGGTATTATGGCATACTGAAAAAGGCTGAGGTAAATAAAGAGGCAGTTTTTGTTTGATAAGCAGTTAATTTCGGTGAGTAGGTACCGATGGCTGCTCTTCCTCAAGCTCGTCATCCTCAAATTGTGGTGTTAACTGGGTGAGTTGGATGACGGAGACAATCAACATGGCGAAGATAGTAAGATGTAAGGCGGTACACCAGGCGCAGAAGGCGTGTAACACGACCAGTTCAGCATAGACTAGATAGAGAGCAGCGATCATGGCTAACGCGGCAAGAGCACATTCAATCACATGCAACATGCGGTGCTCCAAGCGACTGCGCCAACCAACAAAGGCCAGTCCCGCGAACAGCAGCGACCACAGCAGACCGGGCACGCTAATAGGAATTGAGGTTCCGGGCACAAGCGAGAATTTGCTCGTGAGCACCAGTTCACAATTGAAGAGGCCGAGCACAGAACAAACAGGGGAAAGATTTTCATAATGGACAATTGTCAGATAAATTGAGATACCAACGCCCACTAGCGCCAGTAATAGTAATATTATTTGGCTCCATGAGCGTCTGATGTCCATCCCCAGCACCCTTTCATTCTTCATTTTCGTGTTTCCGTGCATAGCATAGCGTTCCATGCATGGAATGTCAAGAGAAAAGCACAAGTATACACGAGCATTCAATTGTTTACAGGGCACCCGCAAGGGGAA
>JBBPYR010000226.1:0-53102 GCA_038199755.1 Ktedonobacterales bacterium
AGGGCCAAAATACCAATCAGTCGCGTGTTGATGCGCATAGGTGCCAGTAGCATACTACTGATCCCGTATGGATTGGGTTGTTTGGCAAAGGGAGGCTCATGCATATCTACGACGACGACGTTGCCAGCGAGGAATTGAGCCTCAATGGAATTTCCTGACACTTGGTCGCTTAGATGGAAGCCAGGGCGACGTTCCCGCCATTGCTGCTCTTGCTCAGTACTGAGACCGACTGCTGCGACGGACCGCAGTTCCTGAGTTCGAGGATCAACTATGGTAATACTGACACGTTGACAATCCAGTACAGAGCGGATCAGAGCCACTAAACGCTGGGAAACTACTTCAAACGCCAGGGCAGGGGAAAGCACTTCTCCGGTCTCCTCGCTTCTGGTAGGTAGAGAGACACATGCTTCCGCGAGTATCAGCAGTGCTTGTAAGGCTTCGCTCGTTTGTCGTTCCAGGTGTCTACGTTGTGTAATGTCCAGTAATGCCGCGACTCCGCCAGTGATAGTTCCCTGATCATCGAGGATAGGTGCTGCGAAGTTCAGCGTCGTTTTGTGCTGCCCATCAAAGGTCGCGATGTCAATCTCTTCGCTGAGCGAGACTTCTCCTTGGGCGAGGGCCCGCGCTAGGCCCCATTCGTTCGTTGCAACCAACTTGCCTGTTGTTGCCCACCACCCACGGTAGCGCGAGTAATCCACAATAGCCTCAGCGTCAGTCTCTGGCATTGGCTCTCCCCATGCGCGAAAGGTTGCACTATTACGTAGAAGGATGCGACCGCTGGCGTCGGCAATGGTGACGCCTACAGGCAACACCTCTACTACTGTTTGGAGCTGGCGAGTAGCGTTCTCGGCCATCGTGCGCAATTGCTGTTCGCGGATAAGCACATCATGGAGCTGGTCACGCTCCTGCTCACGTTCGCGCATCAGGAGCTCTATTTGTTTGTGTGTGCGCACTTGTTCGGTGACGTCAATGTTGAAAATCATGGCTCCATCAACAGTTCCTTGGGGAGTGCGTAGAGGTTGATACACAACGTTAAAATACTGCTCCACTGAGGTAAGAGGACCATCGCCATGATGGAGGGTTTCTGCCCGCAATTCCCGAACGGTCAGTGGCTCTCCTGTTGTATAGACCTGATCTAGTAGTTCGAAGATGCCTTGTGAGGCATATTCAGGGAACGCGTCGTGAATTGGTAGACCAACCAGCTGCCGTTTCCCAGCAATGAGTTGTGTGTGTGGACTGACGAATTCTAGACGATGTTCTGGCCCTTGGACTACAGTGATAGGGATGGGACTCTGCTTAAGCAGGTCGTACAAGTAATATCGAGCTGTCTTAGCATCTTTTCGCTCCATACTGGCTTGTATGTGCGTACGTCGGGTCTGACTAGCCATTAGCCCTACTGTAAGACCGAGCAATGTATAGAGGAGGAGGCCAACGATATTCTCAGCTACGTGTGGCCCTGAGGTGATGGTTGCAGGCACCGCAAAGACAATCAAGACTACTCCGATCAACGTCGCCGTTATACCCGTAGTGGCCCCCCATCCAAATGAAACGAGTAGCACAACGAGCAATGCTGGAGCTTCTAGGAAACTGGGGGTGGAATAGTAGCTTATTACTAGAATGGCCATCAGCACTTGCAGCACCCCAGTAGCAAGGTAGCCTGTGAGCTGTGTATACCTGTTGGCAGGCAACCATGGAGGCACGAATGTGTTAGTTGTCAGCCAGCGTCGTGCCATTAGGGGAAAATGTTGTAGCAAGCTAGCAAGCGATGTAGCAGATGTACCTTGCGTGTTATTATCAGAAGAGATAGGCAAACCCTTCTTAGTACTCATCGAGAATGTCCTTTCGGGCCAAAGCACAGAAGTATTCGTCTCTAGTGTGAAAGAAGAACGAGGATTTGTCAAGGTAGAAAGTCAGTCCTGTTCTCACATGAGCCGACTTTTGTTGCGATATTTTCTGGTGAGCGGAGAACATATGATAGTATATAGGCCAGTATGTCGTATCTAGTGTCACACACTGATGTCACACTGACCGAGAGAGGAATAACGAAAGCATGCCAGAAATCGATGGAGATCATGTATTTGGGTTTAATACATTGTCTATACACGCGGGGCAACGACCAGACGCCGAAACGGGGGCGCGGGCCGTTCCTATATATCAGACAACGTCGTTTGTTTTTGATGATACCGATCATGCCGCCCACCTATTTGCTCTACAACGCTTTGGCAACATCTATACACGCATCATGAATCCTACCACGGCGGCGTTTGAGGAGCGCATAGCAGCACTCGAGGGTGGCACAGGGGCACTGGCCACTGCCTCTGGTATGGCTGCACAAATGGCAACGATGATGACACTGCTACGGCCTGGGGACGAGATTGTATCGTCAAGCAGCTTATATGGGGGAACGCATACACAATTTGATCTGACACTTCGCACATGGGGTATCAATACCATTTTTGTGGATAGTACAGACCCTGAGAATTACCGCAAGGCGATAACGCCACGAACACGAGCGTTTTATGGTGAGACGATTGGTAATCCCCGTGGGGATGTGCTCGATATACAAGCTGTCGCGCATATTGCACATGAAGCTGGAGTGCCTCTGGTTATTGATAATACGTTTGCCACTCCCTATTTGTGCCGTCCATTTGAATATGGTGCTGACATAGTGGTTCATTCCGCCACCAAGTTTATCGGTGGGCATGGTACCTCAATCGCGGGTGTATTGGTGGAGTCTGGCAAGTTTCCTTGGGATAATGGCAATTTTGCGCATATTGTTGATCCTTCACCTGGCTATCATGGCGTGAAGTTTTATGAGACGTTCGGGGATTTTGCCTTTGTGATGAAGGCGCGCTGCGAAACAGTGCGTGATACTGGCGGGTGTTTGAGTCCGTTCAACGCTTTTCTGCTGCTGCAAGGATTGGAGACACTTCCTCTGCGCATGGAGCGGCATTGTGAAAATGCGTTGCGGGTCGCGCAGTTTTTGCAAGAGCATCCAGCCGTGAGTTGGGTGCGCTATCCTGGCTTGCAGGATGATCCTTCTTATACGTTAGCGAAAAGATATCTTCCTCTTGGTGCTGGTGCTGTCTTTACCTTTGGCGTAAAAGGCGGCTATGAGGCTGGTAAAGCGGTCATAAACAATGTGCGATTATTATCGCATCTGGCCAATGTGGGTGATGCTCGCAGTTTGATTATTCATCCAGCAAGTACGACGCATCAGCAACTCTCGAAGGAGGATCAACTGGCCGGTGGCGTAACGCCAGATTTGATTCGCTTGTCGGTTGGTATAGAAAACGTCGAGGATATTCTGTGGGATCTGGATAGAGCATTGCAAGTAGCGATGAAGCAAGCATAATATCGAAAACGGGGCCGACGAAGGGAATGTCCCTTGTCAGTGCCTCGTTCATAATGAACTGGTCTCGGATATACTTCGTGACATTTGACCTCTAAATGTGCTACACTGCTAGCAAGAGGTCGTTGTTGCTCCCTCCGCTACACACTAAACATGCTGCTCTTTTCCCATCCGCTCGATAATTGTCACAACAGGTATGTCACTCACCATTCAGGTAGGGGCTACCTCTGTTTTTCGTTACTTTTGTTGTTACTTCCAAGTCGGAGATGTTCCCTATGACACAAACTGTGGATAAAACGCCACAACATGCTACTGTTGGTACCTCGACACGTCGTCAGGATGCACCAGATAAAGTGACTGGACGCACTCGTTTTGCAGGCGATCTGTCTCTGCCAGGTTTGCTCCACGCACGCCTTGTATTAAGTCCATATGGGCATGCCCGTATTACACATATTGATACGAGCGCGGCGCGAGAACTGCCTGGCGTTGTTGCTGTCTATACCGGAGAGACGTTAGGTATGGCACACGCTGGTAGCCCGTCCCGTGGGCAATCACCACTGGCAATGGATGAGGTATTCTGGTGTGGGCATCCCGTTGCGATTGTGCTAGGCGAGACGGAGGCGGCGGCTGAAGATGGTGCTGCCGCCGTTGATGTCGATTATGAGCCATTGCCAGTAATTGTCGATCCGGTGGCCGCGCTTGCACCCGAGGCGCCATTAGCCCGTTTACGAAAAGATGGCGAGGTTTCCGAGATCGCTGGTGGCGATGCTCACGCAGCGGTGGGGGGGAGCCAGGTAAAAGAAGAAGTGCAGGAGGCGTTGTCAGCAAATGTGAGCGATAAGACCCATTATCGCATTGGTGACATTGCCGCAGGCTTCGCCGAGGCTGATGTGATTGTCGAGCACACCTATCGGACGCTTCCTGTCCATCAGTCATATCTAGAGCCGCAATCAATCACAGTGTCGCCAAGCCCATCGAGCCATCATATGACGGTGTGGGCCAGTTCACAAGGCATGTTTTCTGTGCGCTCAGGCATTGCGGATGCCTTGAATATGCCGGAGCGACAAATCCGTGTGGAATCGGTGCCGATAGGCGGCGCGTTTGGTGGAAAGTTTGGCTTGATCGAGCCGCTCGCCGCTGCTGCTGCGAACGCGGTGCGACGGCCTGTGCGCCTCGTGTATTCACGACAAGACGATTTACTGGCGGGCAATCCTGCGCCGCAATCGGTGATTACGGTGAAGCTGGGCGCGAAGCGTGACGGGACATTGGTCGCGCTCCAAGCTAAAGCCATTTTTGACTCTGGTGCTTATCCCGGTGCAGGCGCAAGTTTAGGTGGCTATATCCTTTCCAGCACCTATCGTTGCCCCAATATTGACATCCGTTGTTATGAAGTCTTGACGAACAAGGTGAGTGTCGGTGCTTATCGAGCACCAACCGCACCACAGGCCACGTTTGCATTAGAGTCAACCGTAAGCGAGCTCGGTCAGGAGCTGGCAATGGATGAGGTAGAGCTACGGCTGAAGAATGCGCTCAAGGAAGGGGACTCCACCATCGATCCGCGCACTCCCACTTGGCCGCGTATTGGTTTGGTTGAATGCCTGGAAGCGATTCAGCAGCATCCCCTATGGAAGGACCGCGTTGCCCAGAAGCAGGTGCCTGCGGAACTTGAGGGGTGGAAGATTGGCATTGGGGTTGCGGCTGGTGGCTGGCCAGGAGGAACGGAACCAACCGCCGCTGCCTGTCGCCTCGAACAGGATGGTACATTCACTGTTGTTGTGGGCACGGTTGATCTGACCGGCTCAGACACCTCGATGGCGATGATTGCTGCCGAAGTGCTGGGAACCGCAGTCTCGTCGGTGCAGGTACAGCACGATACGACGGATACCATGCCGTATAGCGGCGGTACCGGGGGCAGTAAGACAACTCCTACCATGGGAGCTGCGGTACTGGCGGCGGCACGTGATACGCGCAATCAGCTTCTGTCTATCGCGGGCGAGATATTAGAAGCATCTACCGATGACCTCGACATTGAAGGTGATAGGGTGGTGGTAAAGGGTGCGCCGGGGAAGAATGTGCTGCTTTCGAAGATCGCGGGCGACTCGATGCGCTTTGGTGGGCAGTTTGAGCCGGTGTATGGTCGTGGGCGAGCGGTGATTAAACGCAGTGCGCCTATGTTTACCGCGCACTTGGCACGGGTGGCTGTTGACCCAGAGACAGGTGAGGTGCGAACGCTTGATTATGTGGCCGCGCAGGATGTGGGTAAGGCGATTAATCCGGCGGCAGTCGAGGGGCAGATGCATGGCGGCATTACGCAGGGTCTCGGCTGGGCATTATTCGAGGGCATGGTCTATGACGAGGAGGGCCAGTTGCTCACCTCGACTTTGATGGATTATGCACTGCCATTGAGTAAGGATGTGCCGAATATTACGCCGATTTTGATTGAAGTGCCTTCGGAGGCTGGTCCGTTTGGGGCGAAGGGCGTTGGTGAACCGCCTGTCGTGCCAGTAGGTGCGGCAATCGCTAATGCGGTCAAAGATGCGGTTGGAGCGCGTGTAAGGCAACTACCAATCACGGCTGAACGCCTGTTTACCACACTACACACAGGGAATTAGTGCTTAGAGGTAATCTTCTGGTGGCTCGTTCGTGCTTCATGCTAGAAGCACGAACGAGCCATGCTTTTACCGATAGACTTTCTACACGAATGGCACATCCGATCCAGCCACACTACTGAAATCACAACCATCTCAAGAACCACCTCCGCTTGAAATCTTGCGCCCTGCACGGGAAGAAGAGCGACATTTTTCTGAAGATGACCCAAATCTAGCAGTTCGTAACGCTTTTGAGATGATCATAATGATTCACCTCAAATACTGTTGCAACTTTTACAGAGATTTAACGTATACTGAATTATCTTGAAGACACTTCTTAATACAGAAGTAGTTTCCTTGTATACGTGAGATCAATAATAGGTAATGATCAGCTCAATTCGATGAAACTCTGTATTCCATGCATTATGCAAGGCTTGCAACAAGACTTGGAAGAAAACCGCATGGACATATAAAGCTCTCTCATGAGAAAGGACTTGATGATGTCAAAATCTTCCTGGACTCGTGCTGAGGTAATTTCTGCAATAGGTATTATTGTAGCAATAGCAAGTATTGGGCTCTCACTTACTCAACCAGAAGTTCGACATTTTCTAGGTTTGCAGCAGGTTGCTTTAACACCTGTTGCTCAAATACATACTATAAAGCAATCATTCCATACTAATCCTACACCAAAACCCAATAGCATAGTGTTTGACAACTTCAATAATGGTATTGGAGAATGGGGAATCATCGGTAGTGATGTCTCTTACGTGCAGGACGAAGGCAACAATATCTTGAGATTTAATCCGCCTGATAAAGGTCCTGCAGAGGCCTATAAGCAGGTTAATTCAGCAGTCTTAAGCAGATTTCGCAAGATTTCTCTTCGTATTAATCTACATGGAGCTAGCCTTGTTGCACCAACTAATGATCCGAATTACCAAACGGCATCTGCACTATACTTGGATCAGAATGGATGGAAATTTGTAGGGCTATATAACTTTATCAAAAATAGCTATGATGGATGGCAAAATGTAGAAATCCCTCTTACGGTTTTCATTGGATTTGATAAAAATGCCAGTTTCAGTCGCTTGGGATTTCGCTTCTGGTTGTATAAGGCTGGCACGATTGATGTCGATGACATTGCTTTTGTGAGTTGATCTATATGCTCGTGACTACCTATGTGCGTTTCCGTAAGAGCCATTTGGGCGTGCTGGATTATCCCAATACACCAGAGGTGTAGCGCGGGCGTATCTCCTGTCCCTGAGCGAAACGTTCGTAGGCGAAGTGTTGCATGTCCTCTGGCCCTTGTCCTGTGGTAATTAATTGGGCTAGCCACTGACCAACGCTCGGTGAGAGCTTGAAACCATGACCGCTAAAACCAGCGGCGCAATACAATCCCTCATAGTGGGGTAATCGTCCCAGGATGGGGTAGTAGTCAGGGGTGTCGTCGTAGATACCGGCCCAGTTGCCACGTGGCACTGCACGCGCGAGTGCTGGCAGTGGCCCTTGTGCTTGTGTGCGGAAATACTGTATCTCTTCTTCGCTGAGACCTTGTGGGTAGGCATCGGGATCACTCGCTGTAAGGACGTTGTCGGTTGAGCCAACCAATGTAAGGCCACCGAGGTCGGGGCGTAAATAGATTGAACGGGCCATATCCAGGCAGACGGCGTGTAATCCCTGGCGACCACCAAAGTCGTTTGGGCGACGCAATACGAGCATAGGGTGGCGCGTGGCCGTAATTGGTAAAGGAATGCCGATAGGTTGCGCCAGGGCGGGACTCCAAACGTTCGCAGCTAACACCACAAGGGGAGCAGAGATGCTTCCTTGCTCTGTCTCGACGCCTGTGATGTGCTCGCCTTGCGTGAGAATGCGGATGGCAGGTGTTTGTTCGGCGATGGTGGCTCCCAGATCTTTGGCGCGATTGGCGAAACAGGTTGTTGTGGCCATGGGGTCGGCTACGCCTGCATCGGCTTCATAGCAGGCAAGCGCGGCTCCTGCTCCGCTGTATGCTGGTGCGGCAGCGGGCACTTCTGCGGGTGTGATGAGGCGCGTATCCACCCCTTGCGCTTGTTGTAGCTCGACGTTTGTTTGCAGGGCGGCTGCCTCTTGTTCACCTGCGAGGACCAGCATGCCCGTTGTCATAAAGCCACAGTCGCCGCCGATCTGTTCGTCGAAGTGCTTGAAGACGTGTAAGCTCTCTTTGGCCATGCGGATGATAAAATCGTGTGAGTAGTGTTGACGCACGATAGCACCGGAGCGGCCCGTGGTGCCGTTGCAGATGGCATGTCGTTCTACCAGCAGCACACGGCGCACCCCTTGTTGGGCCAGGTGATAGGCGATGCTGGCCCCCATTACGCCGCCTCCGATGATTATAACGTCTGCTGTTTGTGTCATGCTATACTCGCTCCTTTCTATCTGCCTGCCTGCCTGACTGCATAGCAGTGCAGTGCCAGTAGTGTTGGCAGGGCGCATGAGTGCCACCCAATAGTGTGAAATAGAGGTATGATCTATTGTTCTTTCAGCTTATCAGGCGAAGCGAGAAATTGCAATGTGGACTTGTTTCGTAGGGCTTACTAGAATCTATCACACCTATGCTATACTCAGCAGATAGTCACCTCTTCTCCTCGGCAAATGACAAACCCTCAGTAGCAAGAGCACTGCGGAGCTGCTTGATCGTTTTCGGTCCCAGGCCATGAAGCTTCTTGATTTCTGTTTCGCTGACTCTACTTAACTGCTCAAGTCGTACATAGCCAGCCCCAACAAGGGCTCGTCGAGCGGGTGCCGACAGGTCAGTAGGAAGGTTACTTTCTTGTTGTGTCATACTATTTTCCTCTTCGTTTCCTAGTGGTTGATAGTAAAAACTATCCCATTCTTAATGCTAATACAGGCACAGAAGAATGGGATAGCTTTCAGTTGGTTGCGTTATGCGGGGTCAGCTTGGAACATCCAATTGACCCCAAACTTGTCTGTGAGTTCACCATAGGTGCCGAAGAAGGCCTCTATTAACGGTTGACTAATGGTTCCTCCTTCAGCAAGCTTGGCAAAGAGGTCTTGGATTTCCGCTTTGGTGCGGCCAATGATGCAAAGCGTGGTACCATTTCCCCTGATCAGTTCTCCGCGTCCCAGTGTGTCAGAGGCCATGAACACAATTTCGCCTGCCTCTAAGCGAGAGTGCATCACACATTCCTGTATTTCCGCTGGCGATTGATCTTTCATCGCAGAGTCTGCTACTCTCATAACAGAGAGTTCCCCTCCTATGCATGCCTGGTAGAAGTCCATTGCATCTCTACAGTTGCCATTAAAGGTGAGGTATGGACTAAGTTGTGCCATAGTAATGTTACTCCTTCGTGGATAGCAAAACGATCAACCATCATTGTTTGAGCAGATTTACATTGCAGGACTCTTTCGGCTCTTATAGACCTATTCTTATTAACGGTCAGAAAAGCGGAAGCGGTCTCTCTGCTCCCATCTCATTGAAGTAATGGAATAGCAATAGATGAACTGTGGGAGCATGAGGGGGGAATAATTCAGGTACTAACCCTGTTTTAAATGATAAACGTCTTAGTACATACCGTTACTTTCCGTCGAAATGCCCTACAATCTAGGGCACAACAAGCGCAACCATTGTGCTTGTGACGGTAATGGTGTATAGCAGGTTGATGGATTGCATCAACAATGAGGTGATTGATATGGGCGATGCTTCTCGCGAGATAATGCGGCGAGCCAGGCAGCAGGTTCCTGAATGGACACCTGTCCAGGTGCGTGAGGCTCTCGCGCATCAGCATGAAGCCGGGCCGGACAAACAGGAAATTGTGCTGGTAGACGTGCGGGAAAAGCACGAGTGGAACGAGGGATATATCCCCGGTGCGCTGCATGTACCACGCGGTTATCTTGAGTTACAAATTGAAGAGGCTGTTCCTGATAAGTCAAAGACTGTGGTTTTGTATTGTGCTGGTGGTGTGCGTTCGTTAATGGCGGGCAACACACTCAAACAAATGGGTTATGAAAATGCCATATCTATGGCGGGTGGTTTTGGACAGTGGAAAGGCAATAGCTATCAATATGTGCAGCCACGCACGTTAAGCGAGGCGCAGAGCAAACGCTATAGTCGTCACCTGTTGGTGCCAGAGGTGGGCGAGCAAGGGCAGTTAAAGCTGCTTGACTCGAAGGTGCTGCTGATTGGTGCTGGCGGACTCGGCTCTCCAACTGCATTATATCTCGCGGCAGCCGGTGTTGGAACGCTGGGTATTATTGATGCAGATGTGGTTGAAGACAGCAACTTGCAGCGACAAATCATTCACAACACGCAGCGCATCGGCGAGTATAAAGCCGAATCCGCACGCCAGTCGATTGAGGCTCTCAATCCTGATGTGAAGGTTGTGACCTATATTGAGCGACTCGATGAAACCAATGTCGGGCGCATTATTGCCGATTATGACGTTATTGTTGATGGTACTGACAACTTCCCAACGCGCTACCTCCTGAATGATGCTGCGTTGTTAGCGAACAAACCTGTTGTACACGGCAGCGTTTTCCGCTTCGAGGGGCAGATAACCGTCTTTAAGCCGTATGACGGTCCGTGCTATCGCTGTCTCTATCCAGAGCCACCCCCACCCGCGCTGGCACCAAGCTGTGCCGAAGCTGGTGTGCTCGGTGTGTTGCCGGGTATCATTGGTCTCTTGCAGGCGACCGAGACCATTAAGTTGCTTCTCACTATTGGTGAGCCGCTGGTTGGTCGTTTGACGACGTATGATGCGCTCTCTGGTGAGTTTAACGAGTTGCGCTTGTTCCGCGACCCCAATTGCGCGGCATGTGGTGTTAATGGTAATCCTGTAGACTTGCCAACCTATGCCGATGTATGTGCCATTCCAGCATAGTTTTTGCTAAGTAAAATAGTATGGGCGCGATTCGTCGCGCCCTATCGTTACGATAAGGAGAAGTTGTATGGCAAATGTTCGTTTAGCACCTGTATTACGCCCCTCTGCTAATGGTTCAAAGCAAGTGAGCGCGCAAGGGAGCACTTTAGCCGAGATTTTAACTGATTTGTATAGCCATTATCCAGCATTGAAAGAGCAGATTCAGCCTGGGGCAGAACTCAGCCGCTATGTAAATGTGTATATTAACGATCAGGATGTACGGTACTTACAGGGACTTGAGACAGCGGTTGGCGCGAATGATACCATTACCCTGCTACCAGCGATGGCGGGTGGTCATTAGAAGAAGGAAAGAGACATGCGTTACGGGAGCATTCTAGAAACCATCGGCAATACTCCGCTCGTTGAACTGAAGAGTTTTAGCCCTCATCCTGGTGTGCAAATCTTTGCGAAACTGGAGGGTGCAAACCCTACAGGTAGCATCAAAGACCGTATCGCATTAAAGATGATCGAGGAGGCCGAGGCCAGTGGTAGGCTGAAAGCTGGTTCGATTGTGCTTGAACCGACGAGTGGCAATACTGGCATTGGTCTGGCTATGATCTGTCGTGTCAAGGGCTATAAGTTTGTGGCGGTGATGCCCGATAATGTGACAAAAGAGCGTCAGCAGATGCTTGAATTGTTTGGGGCAAAGATTATTCAATCTGATGGTAGGCAAGGCAGTAATGGCGCGGTTCGCATGGCCAAGAAACTGGTGGAAGAAGATGAACGCTATGTGATGCTGTACCAGTATGGTAATCCGGCAAATCCACGCGCCCACTATGATGGAACGGCTGTCGAGATTATTCGTGACCTGCCCGATCTTGATGTCTTCGTAGCGGGCCTGGGCACGGGCGGAACACTCACAGGTACGGCGAAACGCTTGAAAGAGTATAATCCTGCTATCAAAGTGATTGCCGCTGAGCCTCTGCAAGGGGATGCGGTACAAGGTCTGCGCAGTCTAGATGATGGTTTTATACCACCAGTACTTGACCAATCACTGTTGGACGGGAAGATTCTGGTACCTAGTATCGACGCTATTCAGCGGACACGACAACTTAAAGACCAGGAAGGTATTTTTGCTGGCCCCTCCTGTGGAGCTGCCTTGCATGCGGCGATTCGCACTGCGGAGCAGATGGAGCAGGGGAAGGTGGTTGTGATTCTGGCTGATGGCGGTTGGAAGTACCTGAGCGAGGATTTGTGGACACGTGATATCAACGAACTTGAGGATGAATTAGAGGCGAAAATATTATGGTAGCGCATCAAACGGATACTGTCCCTTTTGTCGTGCATGTTCCTGAGCTGATCTATCAAGAGATGCTGACGCATATCGTGGAAAGCTATCCCAATGAGGGTTGCGGTGCTCTGGGCAGCAAGGCTGGGCTGGTGGTGAAACACTACCCGACTGCCAATGCCGCTGAGGCTCCAGATGACTTTTCTATCATTGCCGAAGCTGATCTTGTGCGTATCTATAATGATATCGATGATTATGATGGAGAGATGATTTACTATCATTCTCATCCTATAAGCGAGGCCTATCCTTCGGCACGCGATATCGAGTGGGCTAAGCGTAGTGGCTATCTCTATATTATCTTTTCACATCGTTTCTATCCTGAACTCCCTTATGTGCGCGTGTTCGCAATCAGTGCAGCTGGCGGGGTCACTGAGGGGAAGGTGGTGGTTGGGGCGTAGAACTTCCTTTGGTTTCAATACATACATTTAAAAAGCACTCCTGGTAATTGCTGTCAGGAGTGCTTTTTTATGAGGATGGCAATAAGGCCTATGGTCTCGGGTTCTGGGATCAGCCGAATATTAATTGGCATCCGCTGAAACTCACTGGTGATTAGTGGGTGGCCCCGCCCCTGGACGCGCTGAAGCTGGTCCCTACCCCAAATATCCCCATTGCCTCTTTGCATAAGGCAAACATTTGGTGTATCATATAGTTAGATAGTAAAAGTAATAATGATGAGGGGTATGATACACCAAACAAATTTTCAACATAACGATAATGAGAAAGATACACGGCTAGCCTTATCAGTGCTTGAGCTGGTGCCAAAGTTGGTGAGCCGTTTACATGCCGATGTGCCAATAACGAATGATACGTCAGAGGGTGAAAATGCTTTACGAGCTGTCTCTGAGTTGCGTGCCACACCAGGGCAGCTCACCCTTTTGCGTATTCTGGTGGAGCATGAGCGTTGCATGATGCAAGAATTAGCTGAACATCTGGCGGTTGCCCCCTCGACGGCAACGGCAATGGTGAAACGGTTGTTGACTCAGGGCTATATTGAACGCAGCCGTGATGATACTGATTGGCGGACCGTGTGGGTAAAACCAACGGAAGCAGGGCGGCAAGCGGTTGCCACATATGATCATTTCCGACTTGAAGCGTTGCAATATCGCCTCGCACAACTGAGTGAAGCAGAACGCCTATCATTGATCGCGGCTTTGCCCGCATTGCGACACTTGATAGATGTCTAGCACGCAAAGCTTCTGCATATCTCGACTCAACCCAACTATTGATACGGCGAAGATGCCGTTGCTATACTGATTCTTTTGATGCTTTGTTTTTCACACTCGCCATGCGTTCTATGGCTTTGCTGCTAGCACGACGAGCAATCTAGTCTTTCATTTAGGAAAGGTTTTCTATGCGTTCATCTCAACTTCCTTCGGACGTTACTTCGGAACAAGGTTCTCAAGCTGCGCCTGCGCTTGAAATGGGAGCGGCACAGCACGATAGTTATAAGTGGACTGCGCTATCTGTAACTACTGTGGGTGCGTTGCTTGCCTCTATTCAAGGGTCGGCGCTCTTGATTGCGCTTCCGAATATTCTGACTGACTTACATACTAATTTTTTAACCATCATGTGGGTGCTGCTCGGTTATTTGCTGGTGACAACGGTGACCACCCCTATTGTGGGGCGACTGGCAGATATCTGGGGGCGCAAACGCTTATATAATGCTGGTTTCGCTCTCTTTGGTTTGGGGTCGCTCGTGGCAGGTCTGGCACAGCCACAATTTCATGGCAGTGATATGATTGTAGGCCGTTTGATACAAGGGGTCGGTGGCGCGCTGCTGGTGACGAATAGTACCGCGATTGTGACCGATGCATTTCGGAAAGGGCAGGTTGGACTGGGACTGGGTATTAACCAGATCGCTGGTGCTGCTGGCTTTCTGATCGGCCCCATCATTGGTGGGTTGTTGACCGAGTGGTCGTGGCGTTGGGTCTTCCTGTTCAATGTGCCGCTGGCAATTTTTGGTGCCCTGTGGGGTATGTGGCGTTTGCGCGAACCTGTGCGGCCTCTTGCACGCCAACATATTGACTGGTTTGGTAGCATCACGCTCACAATTGGTCTATCCTGTACATTGTTAGCCCTCTCGATGATTGCATTTCCCATGTTGGGGAAACCAGAGATCATCGCCTTGTTCGTAATTGGTATTGCCAGCTTGATTGTCTTTGGTGTGGTTGAGCCGCGTATCAAGGAGCCAATTGTGAATCTTCGCCTTTTCCGTGATCGCTTATTCACGTTGGCAAATATCAGTGGCTTGCTCAACGGTATCGCACGTGGTGCTGTGTTGTTCTTGCTCATCTTCTTCCTACAGGGGCCATATGGGAAAGATCCGTTGACCGCGGGCTTGATGCTTATTCCCTTTGGTGCGGCGTTTATGATTATCGGTCCTTTAAGTGGTCGGCTCTCGGATCGCGTTGGCTCACGGCTGCTAGCCCCAATTGGGCTTGCCGTTTCATCGGTTGCGTTACTTGGTCTGTCAACCGTCACCCAGGATACTCCGTTCTGGTTGCTGTCGTTGTACATGGCACTGATGGGCGGCGGTTCCGGCTTCTTCGTATCGCCAAACACAAACGCGATTATGAGTTCTGTGGAGCCGCATACACGTGGTGCCGCTGCCGGTATTCTAAGTATGCTGAATAATACAGGTCAGATGCTGAGTATCGCGATTGTCTTTCCGATTGCTTTGAACAATGTGCCATTTGAGGCGATTCAGCATGTGTTCATTTACGGTGGTGGCATGAGCCACTTTCCAGCGGCACTCGTCATTTTCCTGCATGGTCTCCATACGGCATTTTTACTTTCCTTTGCGTTGAGCATCATTGCCATGATCGTGGCGGCGTTGCGGCCATCTCATCAGAAAGCAGAGTTTCAAGCGGAAGTTCAATAAGTTCCAAAACGAAAAGCCAGGGATGGGTATTGACACCCATCCTTGGCTTTTCGTTTTGGAACAGCCCTGCAAATGTGTATGCTTGCTCTTGTCATTATTTTAGCTGTATGCTATAATAGTTTTAGTGAGGTAAAAAATAAATTTCGGAAGGGAGCAACCAATGCAAAAATCTATTCAGGAGCTAACACCGCGTATTAGTGACTGTCTCAAAGTCATTTATGCCATGCAGGAACGGGGCCAGAAGGTTTCAACTTCGGCAGTGAGTGAGCAGTTAGGGGTGAGTGATGCAACTGCAACAATGCTGTTTAAAGATTTTGCATCTGCTGGTTGGGTAGAGCATGTCCCGTATCACGGTGTACGTCTGACACCTATGGGTGAGCATAAGGCGATAGAGGTTATTCGCCATCATCGCTTGCTCGAACTCTACCTTGCACGTGAGTTGGGCTATACGTGGGATAAGGTGCATGCTGAGGCTGATAAGCTGGAGCACGTCATTTCGGAAGAGTTTGAAGACAAACTGGATGCCTTACTTGGCTATCCCACGGTTGATCCGCATGGCGACCCTATTCCTAGCAAGGAGGGTGTGGTAACGATGCTTCCTGGGCAGTTATTGTCTCAGGTGCAAGAGGGCCAGATGGCATCCATTTTGCGTGTCAACGATCAAGACCCTGAGAAGTTGTGCTATCTTGGTCGACTAGGGTTATATCCAGGGACAATTGTACAGGTTGTAGAACGCGCACCTTTTGATGGACCCGTTCGTTTGCAGGTTGGCGAGGGTGAGACACGAAGCGCTCAAGTTATTGGTGCAGAACTCGCTCATCAGATTACTGTTACCTTGTCACAAGTTGAGAAAGTACCTTTGACATAAATGTGAACAAAGAGAACACCCCATACCACTTATGCTGTTCCTCATATTATAGATAGAAGCGTGGCGTAGTACGTCGGGAGTGAATTGAGCATGGCCTTATTATCACAATCAAAGAAAAAAGTAGCATATGGAATGCCCCCTACTTTGCGTTTGCTGAAAGCTATTCAGACGATGCGCAACCGTCCTTGGGGGGTAGGAATACGCGAGATTCTTGGTGCGCTCGGCCCTGGTTTCCTGATCAGCGTGGGATATATGGACCCCGGTAACTGGGGCACGAATTTTGCGGCTGGCGCAGGTTTTGGCTATGAGTTGCTCTGGGTGATTCTGGTTAGCAATGTTATTGCAATCTTGCTACAGATTTCGTCGGCCAAGCTTGGTATTGCGACGGGGAAAGATTTGGCCCAGCTTATTCGTGAGCAATTTCCACGCCCAGCGGTCCTTTTCCTGGGAATTACCAGTGCCATTGCCGTGGTAGCAACAGACCTTGCGGAGGTGCTAGGTGGTGCCCTTGGCTTCAATATCCTGTTTGGCATCCCTCTGTTTGTTGGTGCGCTGATGACCGTTGGCGTGGTGATTGGCGTCCTCTGGCTGACCTATTGGGGCTTTCGCCGGGTGGAACAAGTGATTATCGGCTTGGTGTCTGTGATTGGCCTCGTCTATGTGTATGAAACGGCACTAATTCATCCCAATTTGGGTGTGATTCTTCCATACGTCTTTATTCCTCATTTTTCCTCTGGCAGTATTCTTGTCGCGGTAAGCATCCTGGGGGCAACGGTGATGCCACACAATGTGTTTCTGCATTCGTATCTTGCACCGCAACGCTTAAGTAGCCCTGATGCATCGATGGAGGAGCGGCGCAACGTGCTACGCTTGGCAAAGATAGATACTATTGTGGCCCTGAACGTGGCTTTCTTCGTGAATGCAGCTATGCTAATCGTGGCAGGTGATGTATTTTTTCATCACGTGGACCCGAACAAGTTAAATTTGCAAACAGCGTATGTCACATTGATACCAGCTTTAGGCACATTTGCCGCCATTGCCTTTGGCGTTGGGCTGCTGGCATCCGGCATCTCTTCATCCACCACGGGTACGTTGGCAGGACAGGTGGTATTGCAAGGTTTTCTGGGCAAGCGTGTCAAGATGTGGATCTGGCGACTTTTCACGATGATCCCCGCTCTGGTGGTGATTGCACTCAACATTCCCTCTGTCGAAGTGCTGGTCATTAGTCAAGTGCTTTTGAGCTTACAATTACCCTTTACTATGGTAGCGGTCGTATTGTTGACGCGCCGCCCTGACTTGATGGGCCGCTTTGTGAATACGCGCTGGATCAATATAGCCAATATCGTGATCTGTCTGGTGGTGACGGTGCTGAATGTTATTCTTCTCTATAGTCTGTTCTGGGGATAGGCTTATCTTAATAAGGTCTATTAGGAGCGGTGTGCGACTCAACTATAGCACTCGCAAGGAAACTATGTTAAGATGGCATTGGTTGAACGGCTATCTTACAAGATAGTGTGAGGAAGCTGTTTTGCAGGAACCCTGGATGTAAGGAGAGAGGCGCACGTGGCAACACACGAGAAACGATACGTTATTATTGGCAATGGCGTCGCTGGTACGACTGCCGCAGATACACTTCGTAAGAACGACCCTAATTGTAGTATTGCTTTGCTCACAAATGAGGCTTATCCACTGTATAATCGCGTGTCTTTACCGCGTTTTTTGCAAGGGGTAATTGTCGAGCAAAAAGTGATGATACGCGATTTTGCTTGGCATGAGCAGCGTAACATTCGTCTGATCACCGAAACGCTGGTTGAGCGCATTCATACAGACGAGCGGGTGGTTGTCACCGATAAGGGTGAGCATTTACCCTATGATGCGCTGCTGCTGGCGACAGGTGGTTGGGCAAATCCGTTGCGTGTGCCCGGTGCAGCAGATACGAAGCATATTTATAACTTTGTAACCCTCGACGATACCAAGACGATCATTGCACGCATGTTAGAGTCTCGTACCGCAGTCGCATATGGTGGCAGCTTTATTTCTTACGAACTTTGCGACGGCTTTGCGGTACGCAAGTTGTATACTACATGGCTTATGCGTGGTCCTTACTGGCTGCGAAGCGCGCTAGACCCCGATGGTGGTGAGGTTGTAGATAACATTGCCAAGAAGTTTGGGGTGGACGTGATTCATGGTGATGAAATTGAGGAAGTCGTGCCTAGCAATGGTGTGCCGAGCTATGTGAAGACGAAGCAAGGACGGCACATTCAGGCCGATGTGATCGGGATTGGTCTGGGCATCACACTCAACACAAGCATCCTCTCAGAAACCCCTGTCGAGGTGCGTAATGGTATCGTCGTGAATGAGTACCTAGAAACGAATGTTCCCGCTGTCTATGCCGCTGGAGACGTGGCAGAATTTTTTGACCCCACCATCAATCAACACCACACAATGGGCACTTGGGATAATGCGCTGGCACATGGACGTATTGTGGGCGTGAATATGGCTGGTGGG
Organism: Ktedonobacterales bacterium; assembly: GCA_038199755.1. Lineage (GTDB taxonomy): Bacteria > Chloroflexota > Ktedonobacteria > Ktedonobacterales > Ktedonobacteraceae > JBBPYR01. The sequence continues at coordinate 18,399 of JBBPYR010000226.1, forward strand.
CATCAAGCATACCTCGATGTTCCTACCTATACGAGTCCTCTTTTCGATGTAAACATTGCAGTTGTGGGAACTGCTGAGTCAAATAATCCTGAGCTGACAAGTATTTCGTTGCGCGAACCCGGCGAAAAGGGGAACGAAAACTATCGGAAATTGTTCTTCCGCGATCATAAACTGGTCGGGGTGCTGATGATCGGTAGCCCGAAGGGACGAAAAAAACTCGTCGAGATTGTGAAGAATCAGCAAGAGCTCACGGGTGCCGAGCGCGAAGCGTTGCTGACCCTGAAATAAGCAATCTAATAATAGTTTATCCTTTTGGTACAGGAGACTCGTTATGGAGAAGGTGTGTGCAACCTGTGGAATGGCACTACCGCGAGAGGATGCCCGTTTCTGTAGTGTTTGTGGAACTCTGGTAAATCCTCATCCTGATGATAGTGCGCGCCAGGATGTGAGTTCCGTGGCACCCTCTTCTCCTGCATCGGTAGCGGCACCGCCAAGAAGACGACATGAGTTGCGTGAGCAGATTGCGCAACAGCCAGGGGCATGGGGAACACAGCATGAACGCCCCGAGGAACCCCCCTATTGGATGAGCCAACTGGAGACCTCGCTAGAGAAAGTGTCTCGTGTTCCTCAACAAAAATCTTCACAACGTGAATTGCGGGTCAAGGTATGGAAAACCGAAGAGAGTGCCAAGGTGGAGGAGCTAGATACTGCTCCTTTAGAAGCAGCGATAGAAGCAGCGCAACCGCGAGAGGCAGAAACCGCTACTGAGTCGCGCGCTCTCGCGGATGAGGAAACCATGCAACTGGCGATTGCGACCAACGATGAGGCTGTTATCTCACCTCCGCAAGCTGTCTTACCCCAGCAAGCTGCCTTACCTGCCGCTGTCCCTGCGCACAATACGCTGATGCCAGCACTACCTCCTGGTATGCTGATGCCCGCAATGGTCCCGCCCACGCCCTTGCTGCATGGCATCACTGCACCCGCATATCAGAGGCCGCGCAGGAGAAAACGTTCACTGCTATTCCTTGTGCTGGCTTTCCTTACGCTACTCGTGCTTGGTGGGGGCGTCTGGCTGTGGTATTATCAGCCGTTTAGCGTGGCCGCGATCACGCAAACGCAACAGAAACTGACCGCTCGTACTGTAGGAGTGACCTTATTCTATCCGACGGGCTGGCAGTCTCGGCTCGATCAACCTTCCGCCAATGTCGCAACCCTCTCTCTTTCTGATAGTAGCCATACTGCACAATTCGTTGTGAAGGCTACCCATCAAGATACTTCTGATGTGGCGCAGTATCTAAAGTTGCAGGCAACTCATCAGGGGATGACGAATAGCAAGAATGAGAGTGCAATCACGTTCGCGGGTGCCGTGTGGCAGCAAATGCAAGGGAATGTGTCCCAAGGAGGAGCAAATTATAGCGAAACGCTGCTGGCGACAAGACACGGAAACACGCTGCTACTGATAATAGAAGCGGCTCCTCAGAGTGTGTACAATGATGAGGAAAGCAGCATTTTCTCACCCATGCGCTCATCAATGCAATTCTTAGCTTGATGCCTATTGGATGCGCTGAATGGTCCCTACAGCAGAAAAAGTAACTATGATATAATACTACCAGCACCGCACTACCTGGATCGTAACATTCCCATCTTGGCAGAAGAGGCGACAACATTCTGTAAGATGTGAATGTCCAGAGGGAAGGATGAGAGAAAGGAGCGCGTCAGAGACGTTGAGCAACGTCGTCGGCGCAAACACGGACAGCGTATGGAAGATATTCATTTTGAGCGGCACTTTAGAACCCCCTATTCAGAGGGCTATTATATTATGCAGGGAAGCAGCCTGCAAAGTAATAATCGCCTGGGGACAGTAGACATTCACTTTACCACTACTGCTGTACATGGCACGCTTATTTTGGAGCGAGAACTGGAAGAGACAGATTTGACCAAGCTGATAGAGCAAATAGACGAGGATCTGGTTCTTTCAGCCGACATGCCCCGTGACGATTTTCTGGTGAGTGTGTATGTGGGAAGAGATGTTGGCTTCTATAGCGATGAATATTTTACAGAGGAAGGCGGCAGCGTTCCTGAATTCGATGAGGAAGACCGTTAGTTCGCTAGTCTTCTAGGAGGCCGCGTCGCATAGCATATTTTACCAACTCGGCGCGGCTATGCAGGTTGAGTTTATCCATCACATGCGTACGGTGTGTATCCACCGTTTTCGGGCTAATGACCAGCCGCTCGGCAATTTGATTATTCGTGTATCCTTCCGCTACCAGCTTCAAAATTTCACGTTCGCGCTCTGTTAAACTGCTATAACTATCTTTTTCCTCGCCGGTACGAACGCGCTGTAGATAGTCGCCCACCATCACTGATTGTGCCATAGGCGAGAGATAAAATTGTCCACTTTGAATGATATGCAGAGCGGAAATCAGTTCGGTGTCGGCAGCTTCTTTGAGCATATAGCCTGATGCTCCAGCACGCAGAGCCTGGAAGACATATTCATCATGTTCGTGCATGGTGAGCATGAGAACTTTGACATCGGGCGTACATTTTTTAATCTGGCGTGTGGCCTCAATACCGTTCATATCAGGCATTGTGATATCCATCAGGACGATATCAGGCTGTAGGCGTTGTGTCTCCTGAATGGCTTGACGGCCATCCTGGGCCTCGCCCACCACTTCCATGTCTGGTTGTGCATTCAGCATCATTTTCAAGCCTGCACGTAAGATAGTGTGGTCATCGGCAAGCAAAATGCGTATTTTCATTTTTTAACCTTTTTTGTTGATAGTAACGGTGTCTATGCTATCACTGCGGGGGGTGTTCGCCTGTGCGAGATTTTGTCCAGAGAGTGATTGTACATAGTGTGGTATGGGAATACATACTTTTACTGTCGTGCCGGAGCCAGGTATTGCCTCAATAGACAAGTAGCCATCTAGCAGATGAGCACGTTCATACATCCCCGCCAATCCTAAGCCACGGTCTTGTCCAGGCGTGTGCTGAATGGATTCGATATCGAAGCCGCGCCCATTATCTTGTATGGTTGCGTACACGGCGTTGTTGCTTTCGTGCATGGTAACGCTGGCTGTACGCGCGTGCGAATGGCGTGCAATGTTGGTGAGCGATTCTTGCACAATACGGTAGAGGGCTGTCTCCATCTCTGCTGGTAAACGCTCCTTGATGCCGCTGGCCTGAAAATCGACCTCAATTGGGAATTTTTGTTGATATTCTTTGACATACCAGCGCAGTGCAGGTAGGAGTCCTAAGTCGTCGAGTGCGCTGGGACGAAGATCAATGCTGAGATTGCGAATGGCCCGTAGCGTTTGATGGGCGAGCATGCGTGTTTCAGCGATACGGTTATGTGCTTCTGGTGCCGTCACCGATTCTTCAAGCACGGCGAGGCTAATAAGCAGTGAGGTGAGGACCTGTGATGTTTCGTCATGGAGCTCACGGGCAATGCGTTTGCGCTCTTGCTCCTGGGCATTAATGATCTGGCTGGCTCGCAGACGGTTAGCGTCATCGATGGCTTCAAGCATCATATTAAATGTCCGTGCCAGCAAATCCGCCTGCGAATCGACGCCGGTCAATGGGGCACGCAGAGAGCGTTCACCCGCCTGTACGCGTGACATTACTTTGCCGAGGTCCATGAGTGGACGGAAGGCAATTTGTAGAACGACAAAATTGAGGATCACACTTACCAGCCAACCGACGGCAACAAAGACAACTAGGTAAAGCGGAGCATTGGGGGTACTATGCAACTGTGAGGCGAGCCATGTTCCTCCTGTTGCGCCCACAAAAATGATAAAGCTATTTGCCATTAACACTTTATAGAAAACGGGAATGCTCAGGATGGAACGTAATAGTTTATTATTTTGAAGGGCTTCCCCGTACTTTGTCGTGGGGTTTTTCATAATTTTACATCTCTAATCGGGAAAATTTCTTTGTGAAATCGAAACTCTTTCAGTACAATGTATTGTATCGGTTTCTCATGGAAGCTGTCAAACAACCTGAGACGATGGATCGTGTTGCGAAATCAGGGAGAGGGTAGAGAAAAATCAGGTATGTACCTGATGCCTCCGCTCTGGACAAGGTAGTAAGCTAGATACGATAGTCTTTCTTCGCGATAGGTTACTCAGCTACTCTTCCTAAGAGAGCAAATGGGTAGTACTCTTCTCGTAGGTTGTTATTATATCCTATAATCAAAAGAGTAGGATATACTCCTTGTTCGCAGTGCTGAAAATGCGCAATAGAACAGGGGTACCTAAGTGTGGGCTTGTATGTTATAATCTGCCACACAGTCTATGTTTAAATTTTATCTTTCCAACTGAACTGGTCAAATCTAGATCTTTGAGGAGGCACAGTGAGCTCTTCTGCTAACAAAAGCTTGCTCGACGTGGTGACGCAGAAGGTAGTCGAGAGCCAGGTATGGCGTTCGATCTTCCGACATGGTTATCCTGACACCCCGTTGAATCAGTCTCTGGTAATGATGGGGAACGTATTTCTGCATCTCCACCCTGTTAAGGTCAGCCGTCAGGCGATGAAAATCACCTATACCTGGTGCATGGGTGGTATTTCGTTTTTCCTGTTTTTGCTGCTGACAATCACCGGTGTCTTCCTGATGTTCTACTACATCCCGGACACCACTGTTGCTTATCAAAACATTAATCAATTAAGTAGTGCTATCTCATTTGGACATCTCGTGCGCAATATGCATCGCTGGGCGGCTCACTTGATGGTGGTTTCAGTGACACTGCACATGATTCGCGTCTTCTACCATGGAGCGTATAAGCCACCGAGAGAATTCAACTGGGTGGTGGGCGTGTTGCTGTTTTTCGTGACGCTATTCTTGAGTTTTACTGGCTATCTCCTGCCTTGGGACCAGATTGCGATCTGGGCTATCACCGTGGGCACCAATCTGGCTCCGTACACTCCATTGCTGGGTGATCCGGTGTATAAGGTGCTTGTTGGTGGTGGTGCTGTCGGTCAGGCAACGCTGATCCGTTTCTACGTGGGTCACGTAATCCTGCTTCCGCTTGCCGGTGCATTGTTGATGGCTGTTCACTTCTGGCGTATTCGTAAGGATGGCGGTGAAGCTGGTCCTCCACCACCCTCACGTCGTGAGTTGGAGGCGCGCACTTCACAAGAGCGCGTGACGGCTGGTGCGGGCCGCTAAAGCAGCGGACCGCGCTTGCGTGTTCCACTATCCTACGGTTCTAATGAGAGGATGCCGAAATTATGTCGATTGAACAGAAAGAACCCAAAGTACAGACGCAGGCAGCAGCCACGCAGCGTCGTTATCGTACCTTAGCCGTGGTAAAGCAGGAAGCGATCACGCGTGTTGAGAAGCCACTAGAGGATTCGGTGTTTGTGTGGCCGCACTTGCTGGTACGAGAATTCTTCGCCGCAACTGCTGTGATGGTGATGGTGACGATGCTATCCATCGTGATCGATGCGCCGTTGCGTGAGCCTGCTAACCCAAACAATACGCCAAACCCGGCGAAGGCACCGTGGTACTTTCTGGGCTTGCAAGAGTTGTTGCACTACTTTCCACCGACAACCGGTGGTGTGCTTGGCCCGGGGTTAGTCTTGGCGGCTCTCGCTGTCCTGCCCTATGTGGACCGCAACCCAAGCCGTGCCTATGCAGATCGTAAGGTGGCTATTGTGACCTTCACTATGTTCCTCATCTTCTGGGCAGTGGTGACGCTGGCAGGTAGCTTCTTCCGTGGCCCAGGTTGGCTGTGGATTTGGCCCTGGACACCAGGACGTGGCCTATACTTTGACCTGTAATCATGGTGTAGTCACAGAGCGAGAGAACTAAAGAACTAAAGAGGATAATCATGAGTATTAATACACCACCTATTACGCCGCAACAATACGAAGTCTTGCACGGTGGTGGCGCGGAGGCGGCAGAGATCGCCAAACAGCGATTGTCGCGCCGACGTTTTATGCGTAGGTCCATGCTTGCCGTATGGGGCCTATCTTCCACTGCTGCCGTTGCGGGTGCGCTCGCTATGTTGTATCCCAATGTAGCTACTGGTTTTGGTGGAAAGCTGACGGTTGGGAAAAAAGCGGATTTTCCCGCCGCAACGAAATTGAGTGATTTTAAGAAGGGGAGTACTGGCGTTTTTTATAATCAAAACGCGAGAACATATGTGATCCACTTGGCGGCAGGTACACAATTCTTGTTAAATGGTTCGGTATTATCTGATCAGCTGGAATCAGAATCAGTGGTCAAGGACTCTTCTGACGGCTCCCACTGGATTGCGCTCTATCAGCGTTGCGTCCATCTTGGTTGTACGGTGCCGTTCCGCGATGATTGCTCTAGCTTTAAGTGTCCTTGTCACGGTTCACACTACAATGTTACTGGTGAATGGTTAGATGGTCCGGCACCAAGAAGCCTTGATCGCTTCCAGATCAGCTTTACCGGTAGTGATGTGATTGTCGATACGGGAACGCTCAACTCAAAGATTCCGCATCCCGACAACACTACACGCTTGATCGCGGTTCCGACCGTGGCCTGTAGTGCTGGCGGCTAGGAAGCATGTCATCATTGCACGTCGGCAAAGACGTGTTTGCTCTCTTGTCAATTCAATACACCAGGCATGTATCGCTGTCTCTCTGAATTGGTTTTACGGTTCAAAGAGACAGTGTAGGACTACAAAAGAAGGTGTAGCGTTTATAACACCGTTTGTGTCTTCTTTGAGAAGAGAAGGCATAAGAAAAAACACATTTCAAAAGGTTGTGTGTTATGGTAAATTTTGGACAGGTCGCCGTAGGTATTATCATATTGCTCATTACTATAGGCGGCTTGCTATACATATTCTATTCGCGCACCAATGCAGTTGTGAAAACAGGGTATGGCTCGTTGGCTATGCTGGCTGTGATCTCGGTGATGATTCCTGTCTTCTGGATTACCGAGTTTAGCCAGGAGGCATCATCGCAGGCCGATCAACAGACGGTTGCTGTGCAACGTGGTATGCAACTCTATGCCCAGTACTGCATTGATAAGTGTTTTACCATCAGCAAAGATGGGAAACTACAGGACCCAAAATGGAACGGGTTTACTGTAGATCAGATGAATCAGATGACTGATGTTCAACTGAGACGTGTAATTAGCGCTGGTGTATATGCCGCGGGTGTTGCCACCCCTTCAAATGCCAGCTTGATTCCACAGAGTCAGGACTATGGTGGTCCGCTCTCATCGAATGATGTTGACTACCTGTTCGCCTTTCTGCGCTCTGCCGATCCTGCATATTTAAAGCAAAATGGGTATACCGGTGCTAGTGCTGCGAATGGTTTTACGAAGCTGGTTGACTATCTGCAACAGAACAGCCCTTCAAGCTACGCCACGGCCCAGGCTTTGGGTACGGTAGGACAGTTTGGTGCTCCCGTCGATATGACGAAATCGAAGGCAATTACAATCAATATCCTAACGACGGTGCAGGGACAGACCTGCCAACCTTCCTGTTTTCAATATCAGAATATTAAGGTGAAGGTTGGGACGAAGATAACGTGGGTGAATAAGAGTGCGGTCGGTCATACCGTGACTGCGATTGTGGGAGAAAGCACGGCCTCGCCAAAAGCTGCCTCGCAGATTTTCGACTCGGCAAAGGGTGGATTTAATCTGATTGCAGTGGGCGACTCTTTTTCGTATACGGTAACTTCTGCCGCTTATAGCTTTAACACCGATCATGCTGTGGTTTACTATTGTAAAGTTCATCCACAGATGCTAGCTGAAATTACCGTTGTGCAATAAGGTATGAATATCGGTCGTGTTCGCACGAGGCACGACCGTCTAGTTTTCTTGGTCGCTGGTCCTGTAGCCATCAACACAGGCGACATGTTGGAAGGAATTGCGATCCATGCAACAAGTTCAGCAGCGGGAAGGCTCGGAACGAATGTCATGGGCGCGTGCGATGATTTTTGCCGTTGGCTATTTTTTCATCGCCGCTATCTTGATCGGGCAGCTTCCCGGTTACATTTACTTACAAATGACCGCTGCAACCCTCGAAGGGATGGAGCGTGGGGCATTAGGGTTGGGCGTGACATGCTTAGGGCTGTTTGCTATTATTATGGTAATGATGCTCCTGTTTGACCCTAAGCCTGTGGTGTCACCAATTATCTTCCCCGGCATAGGTGGGGTGCTCTCGGTTGCTGGCATTGCTCTGATGCTGTGGGCAACGCTGACTGGCTGTACTCCACAACAGCAAAACTGTAATCAGTACTTCCCAACGACAAATATGCATATTGCATCTGTGCTTGATGGAAAGTTCCTCTGGTTTCAGGTAAATGCGATTGACTTCGTGATGATTGGTGTGGCCCTGCTTGGCGTAGGGCTCGCCATGATCTTTTATGGCGTGCTGGCTATGCGCGAACAAACTGATCCTGATCGCCGCGATCTGGGTACAACACCGGCTATCCGCTGGATGATTATTGTGTCCTGTGTGCTTCTCGTCGTTTTCTTGATCTTCTATACGCTGGTTGACATCAATGGTCTAGCATATAGTTTGTTTCCAGCACGACCTTTCTTTGGACAAAAGCTTATCACTACGGCAGCCGCTAGTATGCTTGGTCTGGCATTAATTCTGGCTTTCGGCGCGTTGGCTCTGCGGTTGCATTATCTGATGCGCCCAGTGCGTAAGCGCACCATGCCTGGGCTGTATGCTATTGGTGCATTAGGACTGGCTCAATTGGGAGCTATTCTTATTCTTACGTGGCTGTTGGCCTATCCATTGGTAGCTTGGATACATTCCTGGACCTTTATCGGTTTGGGCAACTATCTCACGATATGCGCCTTGAAGACATCTGTCCCAGCTAGTTGTGCGTTTTCACCGCAAGCGGGCTATCTCGCCGATGCCATCGTTTCCACGAACTTCTTCGCTATGTTGATGGCGGCGATCTGGGCATGGAAGTCAAACCGTAACTTGGTTGTCATAGGCAGCATTGTGATCACGACAACCATCGCGGTAGCAACGCTCCTTATCCATACTGCGTCAGATGAGTTGCTGGTGGGTCTCTTGCTCACCGGTGGCATGTTGATACTGGCTGCGATCTGGACGAGTGTATCACGCCGTGAGTTTGCGGTGGTGGGAGAAAAAAATCTTGGCTGTCTTGGTATGTGGCTGGTGGTTGGAACCTGCCTGTTCATTTATCTTGCAGCCTTTGCCTTCTTCTCAATTCCCATTTTCACCAATGAGACTGAGCCAAATATTCCGTTTGTGCCAGGTCTGGTGATTGGTCCACATGTGGGCCCACATGACCAGCCGATTATCACGGCGAGTGATGCGATTGCCGTTCTGTTCATTCTGGGTATCTTGGCGGCAATACAGTTCTACTTCCTCGTGCGTAATCGCTATCGGGTGTAGGTTGTTGAGAGATAGAAGAGCTTAGACAAGAAGAGAAAGCGTGTCGTTCAGGTGCAAATGCTGAACGACACGCTTTCTCTTCTTGTTTGGTTGTTTTGTGTTATAATGGGCTACATGTTAAGAGTGGAAGGGAACAAGCAATGCAGAACGAACAACCTCTGAAAGTTCTCATCCTTGCCGCAGAAATTGTGCCATTTGTGAAGGTCGGTGGCCTTGCCGATGTCGTGGGAGCACTTCCTAAAGCGTTACAATCCCTGGGGCATGATGTACGTCTCGTCATGCCACGTTATAGACAGGTTGACCTCGAACGCTTTCAGGTGAAGACGATAGCCGAAGCTCTGATAGTCAAAATGGGCAAATTTCAAATGCAGGTGAAGGTATATCAGGGGACTATTGGTGATGGCATTCCTGTGTATATGATTGATGCGCCACGTTTCTTTGATCGCGAGAATATCTATGGCTATACCGACGACGGTGAGCGTTTTATTTTGTTCTGTCGTGCCGCGCTAGACGCGATGCGTATATTGGAGTGGACACCCGATATTCTGCACTGCAACGATTGGCATACAGGTATTGTACCCAACTGGATGCATACGGTCTACCATGATGATGATTTCTATAGTAACTCGGCAACCGTCTATACTATTCATAATCTTGCCTATCAGGGCATCTTCGGATATCGCATTTTAGAGGTAGCAGGTGTCGCGGCTCAGGGCTTTCTCTATCCGCAGATTGCGGAACTGGCAAACGTCGTGGACATTATGGGGCGTGGCATCTTGTTCGCTGACGCAATTACGACGGTGAGCGAGCGTTATGCTCAGGAAATCTTGACACCCAATTTTGGCGAGCGGCTCGATCATATGTTACGGGCGCGGCGAGATCGTCTTTTTGGCATACTTAATGGCATTGACTATGATGAGATGAATCCAGTTACTGACAGCTATATTCACACGCATTTTGATGCTGATACGCTTGAGAAGCGGGCCGAGAATAAAGCATCCTTGCAAGAGCATGCCCATTTACCAGTTCGACCAGAGGTTCCTCTCTTAGCGATGGTGTCGCGCTTGGCGGATCAGAAGGGTTTTGACCTCCTCTCACAAATTACGCAACCTCTTTTGGCACAGGGCATCCAACTTGTCGTGTTGGGTATTGGCGATCAACACTATCATGAGATGTTTCAAAGCCTGGCGGCTCGCTATCCTGAGCAGGTGGCGATCTTTTTGACGTTCAATACGGAACTCTCGCAACGAATTTACGCGGGCAGCGATATGTTTCTTATGCCCTCGCGCTTCGAGCCGTGTGGCATTAGTCAGCTGATCGCGATGCGTTATGGTAGTGTGCCTATTGTGCGTAGCGTGGGTGGACTGGCTGATACGGTGCAGGAGTATGATCCACGCACTGGCGAAGGCAATGGTTTTGCTTTTGTGAACTATGATCCCTGGGAACTTTTCGCGGCTATTGTCCGCTCATTAGAGCTTTTTCGCTTCAAGGATATTTGGCAAAAACTTCAGCAACGGGGTATGGCCGCCGATCACTCCTGGCACATCTCGGCAAAACGTTATGTAGAGGTGTATCGTAACGCCCTTCAATTTCATAGGAGTGGCAAATAACCTTGAATGAGTATGGCAGTCAGATGTATAGCTATTCTCTGCCTGATTATGACTCCAGCGCATTCTGGGAAGTGATAGAGAGAAGCGAAACATCATTAGAAACGCTGGTGAAGTGGTTTCGTATTGCCTGTCTTTACGAGGATGAGCGTGGCAGCGATCGGCTATTGACGGTGATTGTGCTACGTACTCAAGCAAACAATGAAGCCTGGGCACGTGCTATCTTGCGAACCTTGGCAGTGGCGGAGGATGTGCGCGTTGCCCTTGTTAGTGATTTGTGTGCCGACCTCTATGAGTGCCTCTTGCGTGCGCTACGCGATCAGAAGAAGCACTACTGGGAAGAACATTTTTGGCATTGTCTGCGCTTTGAGCGTCAACATGTCTATAAAGCATTTATGATGCGTGAGGGATATTGGCACATGCCGCAGGTGAAGCAGAGCACACGGGTACCTCGTCGCTTGCTCATGCGCATAGATGAGCCGCTGGAGACCCATGAGCAAATGCTCACTACGCTTGATATTGAAGATGAGCAGGCTCAAAACGCGCTTTTGGCAATGGAGCAGCAGGATATGCTGCTACTCGTAGAACATTTACCTCCGAAGCTGAAAGGCGTGCTGCTATTGCTGTTTTGGGAAGGGCTGACTGAAAAAGAGGTAGCGCAGTTGTTAAAGATTACCGACCGCACCGTGAGAAACCGTAAAAGGGAAGCGTTCACACTGCTACGGCAGGCATTAGTCAACGAGGGAGTAACGGCTCATGGCACAACAGCGTGAGAAGTATGATGAAGAGTTGATACGCATTACAAGGCTCTATGTCGAGGAGGTAGAAGCTGGTCATCATCCACGCCTGAGCGATTATGTGCAGCATTATCCTCATTATGCTGAGGCCATCGTTGATTTTGTGGCGTATTATCATACGTTTGAAACACAACTGACTACTATTGAAGTTGAGGAAGAGGGGGGAGAGCGTATGCAACTCTCTCCAAGTACGCAAGGCGCGTTGCAAATTGCGCGAAAGCGCGTCTCTAGCGATGCTCAACGGCCATCCTCTCCAGTTATAACAACATTGTTTGTGTCTGATAAAGACCAACAAGTGCTGCTTGAACAATTGGCTCATCAGCTTGATCTGAGTAAAGATGTGGTCATGTTGCTTGCGCAACGCCGTCTGCAAGCCGGGAGTATTCCGCTGACCTTGCAAAGGCAACTTGCACTCTGGCTGCAACAGCCGATAAGTAGTGTTCAATCTTTCTTTCGTATAGCCAATAATGAAGACCGTACGCAGCACAACGAGCCAGGTTTACGGGTTGCTGAGAAGCAGTTGAGCTATGCCAACATAGCACAGCAGAGTTTTCTGCAAGCATTGGAAGAGAGTAATGAAGCAACAGAGGAGCAGAAGGCTTTCTGGCGTGCATGCGTGGCGCGGGAACAGCAGGAAGCTGAGTGAGTGTATTGAGTGTATGAGGTATGTTGTAGAGGTGATACGGGCGATAGAGTAGGAAGAGATAGGGGAGGATGCTGGCGGGAGAACAGCCCCAAATTGGGGAGAAGGACTGCGCCCGACAGCATCCATATGGGGGACATCTAATTGGAATAAACGATATGAATGAGGTTCTTGGGATATGTCAGCGATTGCCTATCTTGATTGTCACTCTGGTATTAGTGGCGATATGTTTCTCGGTGCCTTGCTTGATGCTGGGCTTTCTTTTGATGCGCTCAAGCAGGGACTGGCTACTCTGCCGGTAAGTGATTATCAACTGACGTTTGCGCCTTTTACTGATAAGGGTATTCGGGGGGCGCACTTTGATGTGCAGCTTGCTGATCGGGAGCAACCAACACGCCATCTTTCAGATATTGTCGCGATCTTAGATGCGGCGAATTTACCCCCACGAGCACGAGAAACTGCGCTGGCTATCTTTCGCTGTCTGGCAGAGGCGGAGGCCACAGTGCATGGCACGAGTGTCGAAGAGGTACACTTTCATGAAGTGGGGGCGGTAGATGCGATTGTCGACATTACAGGTGCGGCACTTGGTCTTGAAATGCTGGGTATCACACAGTTGTACGCTTCAGCTCTACCTTTGACGAGTGGGAGTGTGAAGACCGCTCACGGTTTATTGCCTGTGCCTGCTCCGGCCACACTGGAAATTTTACGCAAGGTGCAGGCACCGTGGCGACCAGCAGCGGCGGAGGGGGAATTGGTGACGCCGACGGGGGCCGCGATTCTGGCTACCTTGGCACGCTTTGAGTTGCCTGCGATGACGATTGAGCGTGTCGGTTATGGTTTCGGGCGTAAACAGTTGCCCTGGCCCAATTGCTTGCGGCTCTGTCTGGGCACTGCCTATGCGGTTGCAGCACGTTCTGCTGAAGAGCTGGAGAGCGATTGGGTGAGTGTGATCGAGACAAATATTGACAATATGAGTGGTGAACTACTGGGCGGTTTAATGGAGCGGCTGCTTGTCGTGGGTGCTTTGGATGTGAGCTATACGGCTTTGCAGATGAAGAAGAATCGTCCCGCCACGCTCGTTTCAATTATTTGCCGCCCCACGGATGAAGAGAGGTTGTCGCAGGTGTTATTACAAGAGACGAGCACGCTAGGGGTCCGTATCCAACATATGCAGCGACTCAAGGCGCGGCGTGAGCAGCAATTGCTGTCAACTCCACTAGGGGAGATGCTGGTGAAGGTGAAACGCTTGGGGACGCGCATCATCAGTGCATCACCGGAGTATGAGGAGTGCCAACGGATTGCGCGTGAGCGTAATCTTCCTTTAGCTGAGGTGTACGATGTTGCATTACATACCATACAAGAGACTATAATAGGAAAAAATAACGCCCAATAGGGATGTTCTTTATGAGCATCCAGTTGCTACGGCACGCAATGGCAGAAGAAGCGAGCCTGTTCTGGAAAGAAACGACCATGGAATTTAAAGATTGGCGTAAAGAGCACAATTCAGACGAGAAAACAAGCGAACAAGAGGAAATGCGCAAGAAGCCTAGTAAATATCAGGGGAAACGCTACGCAGACATCATTGATGAGCAGATTCGTGAAGCAGAGGCGCGGGGAGCGTTCGATAACCTTGAGGGCTTTGGCAAGCCGCTGCGCTTAGAGCAAAACGTCTTTGCGGGTGACCGCTCGATGGGTTATAACCTGCTAAAAAGTAACGGCTACGCCCCCACTGAGGTGGAACTCGTGAAAGAAATACGTTCAGAGCGCGAACGGGCCGAGGTGAAATTGGCGCGTTTATTGCATCGCAGCAAGACGTTACGCACGCGCCGCATACCACCGTTTGTGAGCGAGAAACGCGCCTTCAATGTTGCGGTAGATAATGCGGCTCTTGAATATGAACAAACATTGCGCGAGATCAATAGGAAAATTCTGACGCTGAACTTGATCGCGCCCTCGACTATGCATCAGACGGCTTTACCTGTGGAAGAATTGGTGCAAGCCTTTCGCCTGACCTGCCCACTCTTCCAAGGTGTTTGATGCTCTATTGTTGTTGTTGCGGCTGCTGTTGTTGATATTGTCCTTGATCAGGATCAAAACTTTCCATGTGAGTCGGTACTTTCCATTCAGCCTCTAATGTATCCTCGACAATGGAAAGCGGGGCGTCTGTGCGTGCGACCTTCACCGATACCGCTAATTCACTTTTGGCATTTCCTCTAAAAACGCCACGGGTGGGAGGCACATCGGCATAGTCGCGTCCCACGGCAACACGAATGTGCCGTTCGCCTGCAAGCATGTTGTTGGTTGGGTCGAAACCTACCCAGCCTAGTTCTGGCAGTAGGGCCTCAACCCAGGCATGGGTGGCACCATCCGTCGAACGCTCATTATCGTCTTCCTGATGATACAGGTAGCCGCTGACGTAGCGACAGGGGATGCCTAACTCACGCACGAGCGTCGTCATAATATGCGTGAAATCTTGGCAAACACCGCGTCGTGAGAGCAGCGCGTCGTCAATTGGTGAATCGACGCTGGTATTTTGCTTTGAATAGTCGAATGTATCGTAGATGCCTGTCGTGAGGTCCCTTAAAACGGTCAAGGGATCGTCTCGCCGCTCGACATGAAGCTCCTTAGCAAGCACTTCTAACAGGGCTGTAGGGTGTGCGAAATGGCTGGGCATGAGCATTTCCCAGTGTGCATCGTCAGCGGTCATTATGTCCAACTCCGCCCAGGCTTGAGGCGAAAGGCGATCGGGAAGGAGTGGTAGCATATTCAATTCTACCAGTGCCTCGGCGTTGATGGTGAGATGGGTGTGGCGGTTTGGCACATCAAAATGATGGACTCTGTTGCCGAGTTCGCCCCGATAGGTAGAGATATGGGCTTTGGGGCTGGTATATAGCCGAAAATCAAGGCAGCGTTGTGGCCCCTCATTGCGTGGTTGTATTCGTACCTCCATGATGCTTTCGCTAATTGGCTTGCTATAGCGAAATTTGGTGACATGATGGATGGTGTAATAGGCTCTATTCTCCATACAAAATTCCTTTTAGGCTGTATTCTCCAGGCTTTCGCCCTTTTAGGCTGTGATTGCTACATCTATCGGGTAGGAGATGTATACTTGGTAGATGGCATTATGGATTTGAGCACACTGTTTTTGGATGTTTTCCAGGTAGTGGTGCGGATCATCGCTCATAATCTCGTCAATTTGGTCATATTCGAGTGAGGCACGTAAGCGTCCTGCTAAGCGTTCGGTTCGTCCTGCGTTTCGGGTATGGGTTGCGCGTGTGATGGCTTGCAATGCGCTTTGGGCCATGTTTGCGGCGAAGCGTACCGAACGTGGGGTATCAGCGTTGAGCAGAAGAAATTCCGCAATACTGTTGGGCTGGATATTAGCAGTGTACACTTTGCAATAGGCTTCAAAGGCTGCACAGTATTTCAAAAGGCCGACCCAGCTCAGGTAATCTAAAGGGGCATGGCTATCACTGTTTTGCTCTTCAAGAAATGCGGTAAAGTGAACGTCAAGCAAGGTGGCGGTGGCGGTGGCGCGCTCAAGGAAACGGGCAACGCGAATAAAATGCCAACCTTCGCCATGTGTCATGGTTGCATCAGTAATACCTTGAAAGAGGTGGATGCTTTCTAGGGTTTCGGCGAAAAATGCATGAGGTTCAGCATACCATATCTCTTCCATACTGGAGCGTTTCATATGAAGGTATAAGCGGTTGATCTGTTCCCACATTTCAGAACTGATTTGTTCGCGTACTTGGCGTGCATTCTCGCGGGCACCGTTGATACAGGACACGATAGAGGAGTCGTGTGTCGTATCAAAGGTGAGGACTTGTGTGATGGCATATGCGTCACCCGCGTCCTCTTCGGCAAGAGGGGGAATTCGTAAGCTTGTGATCAGGCGTTCCCAGCCCAATGTGGCGTCTTCTGGTGTTTGTTCAAGGACTTTGTTCAGGTTGACATCAATCAAGCGAGCCGTGTGTTCAGCTCGTTCGAGATAGCGACTCATCCAATATAAGCTATCTGCTACTCGTGAAAGCATTGCCGTTCCTCTCCCTTTCTATCACGTTCACGTGTTCGTTGTTTTGATATGTGTAGTTAACTATGTAAGACCCAGGTATCTTTACTACCGCCACCTTGTGACGAGTTGACAACGAGCGATCCGCGTTTGAGGGCGACGCGAGTTAAGCCACCGGGGACGATGGTCACGCGCTTTCCATACAGAATAAAGGGACGCAGATCGACGTGGCGCGGTTCAATTTGCCTGTCAACGACACAAGGGGCGCGTGAGAGGGCGAGCGTTGGCTGCGCGATGTAGTTACGCGGATTGTCGATGATGGCGCGCCGGAATTCATCGCGCTGGGCGGCGGTGCTATATGGCCCAATCAGCATGCCGTAGCCACCGGATTCGCCGACAGCTTTCACGACCAAATCTTCCAGATGCTCTAATGTATAGGCCCGTTCGGCATCGTTGGTCAAGATGTATGTTTCGACGTTAGGGATGATCGGCTCCTCAGCCAGGTAGTAACGGATGATGGCGGGAACGTAGGCATAGAGAGCCTTGTCGTCAGCGATGCCTGTGCCGATACTATTAGCAAGGGAAACATTGCCTGCGCGATAGGCGTTGAGCAAGCCGGGAACGCCGAGGGTTGAATCGGCACGGAAGGCCAATGGATCAAGAAAATCATCGTCAATGCGTCGATAGATAACATCGACGCGTCGTAGACCACCTGTAGTACGCATATACACGATATTGTCATGAACGAGCAGGTCGCGACCTTCAACAAGCTCAATACCCATTTGGCGTGCAAGAAAGGTATGTTCAAAATAAGCTGAGTTGTAGACGCCGGGTGTCAGTAAAACGACCGTGGGGTCTGGCCGTCCATCTGGTGCGAGAGCGGTGAGGGTGCCGAGTAGGGCCTGCCCATAGTGGTCAATTGGGCGCACTCCATAGCTACCAAAGAGGGAGGGGAAGACACGCTTCATCACTTGGCGATTGGTCAGCATGTAGGAGACGCCACTGGGCACACGCAGGTTGTCTTCGAGGACGGCGAAATTGCCATCAGGCGTACGTACGAGATCGGTGCCAACAATCGAAACATAAATATCGTGTGGAACATTGACTCCGAGCATCTCGCGCCGATAATGCTTACAACTGTACACTAATGCACGTGGCACGACATTCTCGTCTAAGATACGTCCTTCGTGATAAATATCCTTCAAGAAGAGGTTGAGTGCAGTGATACGCTGTTTCAGGCCACGCTCAAGTACGCTCCACTCCTTGCTGGTGATGATACGGGGTAGCAGGTCATACGGCCAGATGCGTTCGGTCCCCTCGTCCCCGCCATATACGGTGAAGGTGATGCCTTGATTTAAGAAGGCACTGTCCGCTGCCTGTTGCCGCTGAAGCAGGGTTTCTGCTGGCATCTCTAGCAGACGATGATACAATTCTTGATAGGGCGGACGCGGATGACCTTGTGGCGTAAACATCTCGTCATAGGCTACATCAAGCTGGTACTGAGAAAATGGGGGCGGCAATACAGTAGGCCGCCCAGAAGTGTCAGATACTATCACTGGCTCTATCCTCGGGTGATTTAGAAAACGAAGGAATAACTTCTTGCGAGAGGCGGCATTGCCTATAGCATGCTCTTCTGAGAGATTTGTTACTAGTATGATAACCACAGGAAGAAATGTTTGTCAATACAAAAGGATGAGATATAGTCGTGCGTCTCAAGCGATGACCAGCCGTGGGACCCAGGGGAATGAAGGTATCAAGCAGGCATGATGTTGATGGCGACTGGTAACGAGGTACGTGCCCACTCTGTCAGGTCGTCGCTATCGCGTGGTGTGTATTTAGCGAAAACAAGCTTACGCGCAAGGGCATCCTCTTCCCCCTCCTCACTCACGATACGCCCACTACCATTGAATGTGGTGTCATTGATCCTGACCTGTATCTGCGCCTGCTTACGAATGTTTTTAACCCAGTCGGATGTATCGCGTCCACCCGCGAGGATGTAGAGGGTATGCTCGTGCAACGCGAACCAGATTTCGATGGTATGGGGCCGACCTGACACGCGCCCACTGGTGGTGAGATAGCAAAAGTCGGCATCAGCAAATTGTTGGATGTCGGTGCTCATATGGTGTGCTCCTCCTTGTATAGAGATGGATGAAGAGACGAAAAATGAGTAAGATGTACCTATTTCCTGTGCAAGAATACGCCTACATTCAACGAAGAATAACCAGCAGAAGGAGGTTCGTTGGGCAAAGGATCATGAGATATAGATTTTAACAAAAGGTAAAATATTTAGGCAACAAAAAAAGCCGGTGATGGGAATCGAACCCGCGACCCGCATATTACGAATATGCTGCTCTACCACTGAGCTACACCGGCATCAAGTTTTTGCGGCTTGACACAGCAGATTATACTTTGCCGTATGTCATTTGTCAAGCATTTTTATGTGCAGACAAGGGCTTCTGGCTGAGCCGATGGCGACGAAGATTGGCAAGAATGACGATCCCTATCTGAGCACTAGCAATGCCGAGAACGAAAATTGATTGTAGCACACAAATTTTATGGATACCAGAGATAGAGGCTATTTAGTCTCATGAGCCCATGAGTGGAATACTTGAACCTCTACCTGCATTTTGATATACTCAGAGAGACCCGTGCTGTCCGGCAGATAAGTACGCTGCGACTACGTTCCCACTATGGCGAAGGAAAGAATTGTTGCATGGCCTATCGTAGAGGAAGTATGTCTCTCTCCACGCTGATGACGCTTGCTGTATGGCGACTCCGTCAAGGCTGGTTTTTGTTGCTGATAACGGGATTGGGCATGGTTGCTGGCTTGGTGCTCGTGTGTGCGGTGCCACTGTTTTCTGATGTCGCTACGACCGCGGGTTTGCGTGACGATTTGAATGCCTCGGTGGGGCGAGCTGATATCGTGGTGCATAGTTCCGCTAGCGTCATCTCAGCGCAAGCGATCAATGCCGCCACACAAAGCATACAAAAAGAGGTGCGGCAACGCCTCGGTTCTTATGTCCTGGCACCGCAGTTCTCTTTGCAGACGCAAAGCTTCTCCATCGATGCCATTGGTGGTGTGCCCAGGCGACCAGGTGACCGCTTGAGCTTCCTGGGAGCCTCCTTAGATCAGCTTACGCCTCACCTTCACCTGTTGCAGGGGCGCATGCCGCGAGATAGTGGTTCTGCTATTGAAATGGTGATAACTCCGGAAACCGCTAAGGACTTGAGCCTCACTGTTGGCTCTGTGCTTATGATACATGTTGTCTTTCATAGTGAGACACAGTTGCCGCTTTCATTTGCTGTCTCTGTACGCATTGTTGGCATCGCCGATCCCCTGTCCGTTAGTGATGCTTATTGGCATGGTGAGACACTCGATATTTCTCCGCTCGGTAATACCATTAATGTGTACCGAGGAGTCGCCGCGAATGAGACATTGCTGCGTTTGTTCTCGCAGATGGATGGGAATGCATCCATGCTGCGTGATAGAACGCTTGAAACGCCCGCTGATCTGCTGTGGTATTATCGCCTCGATGTTTCGCATATCTCCATCACAAACTTGAACGACATCAATAATGCCGTTGCGCTCTTCCAGGTGGATAATTACAACAATAGCTTACTCAACCAGCACTTGTTTGTCGAAAATACTTTAACCTATCTGCCAAACAACAAGGATTTGCTGGAAAAATATCAGAATCAGGCTGCCGTTGTGAGCGTTCCTGTTGGAGCGATGTTGGTATTGATACTCGGCCTAGTGCTTTTCTTTGTCAGCATCATGACAGACTTGTTGGTGGAACGACAGATAGATGCAATTGCTCTGTTGCGTAGCCGTGGGGCAACGCGCTGGCAGATTATTGTAGCATTTCTACTGCAAGGGGTCGGACTGAATCTTATAAGTATCATCGTTGGCCCTCTGTTGGCAATTCCCGCCGTCTTTTTATTAGTACACGTGACGCTTGCGGCAGCCGATCAAGGCGCACTCAATATTCTCAGCGATGACCTGTTGCCGTGGTTTCTTGAGCTGGGCTGGTTGCCTTTTATCGTGGTCATTGGCTCGTTGCTTACTATGGCATTAGCACTCGTGCGTGCAACCTCGTTTGATGTGCTCTCCTTGCGACGTGAAACGACACGTACAAAAAGAAATTCTCTGCTCCAGCGTTTGGGCTTAG
The DNA here is from genome assembly GCA_038199755.1 of Ktedonobacterales bacterium. Classification (GTDB taxonomy): domain Bacteria; phylum Chloroflexota; class Ktedonobacteria; order Ktedonobacterales; family Ktedonobacteraceae; genus JBBPYR01. The sequence continues at coordinate 38,983 of JBBPYR010000226.1, forward strand.
ATGGCATAGCCGCTTTGTTGGCGGTGATTGGCTATATGTTCTCGACATACATCCTCAACGCCGGAGTGCTGGATGCCCATCTACGCCTGCTGTTGCTTTCACCGTTGACCGTGTTTGAAATCGTGTTTTTGGCTTTGGCTATGCTGCTATTTCTCTTACGCATCTTTCCCTTTGTCTTACAACGGGCAGCCGCTCTCGCCGCGAGGAGTCGAGGTGCAACACTTCAGCTGGCTATGACGCATATGGCACGAGCTCCACGTGAGCCTGTGCGTATGACGCTCTTGCTCGCACTTGCCATCGCGTTTGCTATTTTCACACTTGTCTTCACCGCTTCACAGGTACAACGTCAACCTGATATCGCAAGCTATCAGACGGGTGCTGATTTTGTAGGCATGCTTCCAGCACCTGGGATGATAGTGACTGCCGCGCAGGTGCAACAGGCGACGCAGACGTACAGGCACATTTCTGGCGTGACGGATGCTGCGCTGGGCTTCACCAGCACTGCTAGCGGCCTCAATCTAAATATTGCTCTCAATGCTATCGATGCCGCTACCTTTGCTGCCAGCGCACATTGGACCGAGCAAAATTCAGCGCAACCGTTATCGTCTTTGATGGCCCAATTGCTCAAGCAGCGTAGCCATCCCACGGCCAGTATTCCCGCGATTGTCGATGCTTCCACGTGGAGGATGCTCAACCTCGCGCCGGGCAAACATTTTACGCTGGTGATCTCTCCAGTCAGCGTTCCTCTTGATTTTGTTGCCATAAGCGAGGTTCATTTCCTTCCGCTCTTTGGTGGTAATGCCACTGGCGGAATCTTGATTGATTATCAAACCTATAGCTCTATTCTTAGTGGCGTGGGGGTTATCGCTTCTTCGAGCTTTGCCGCCAACACTGTCTGGCTACGCACACGGGACGATAGTACATCATTGCAGAGTGTGCGAAATGCATTGAGTAAAGGTCGTTTCCAACTGAATAACCTTCAGGATCGTAGGGCCATTATCGAGCAGCTCAGTCATGACCCGCTTTACCTCGATCAGGTCGGAACGGTGACGCTGGGGGCGTTCACGGCTCTCTTACTCGCTTTCGTGGGAAATATTGCTGGCTCGTGGTTCAGGGTGCGTGTTCGGCAAACCAATTTTGCTGTTTTGCGTGCATTGGGAGCCACCAATCAGCAAATTGGCAGCATCCACACGTGGGAGCAGGGGGTGATCTCCATCACTGCATTAGTGCTCGGTGTTTTGTTGGGAGCCTTGTTCGCGGCCTGGATTGTGCCTTTGTTTGTCTTTACTACCGCTTCTGCGCAAGGAATGAGCGGCGACATTACTAGCGAAGCGTTTTATGCGCGGCAAAGTACGCCGCCCATTCAAATTATCATTCCCCCCTCTTTATTGCTTCTGCTTGGTGTTCTGCTTTTCCTCTGCCTGCTCTCGCTTTTCACGATGATGCGTGTTAGTACGGCCTCTTCAATGAGCCAGAAATTGCGCCTCAATGAAGACTAACAATCCTCAAGGGCTTTTTTCTGTCGCCGTCTCTCCTATTCCATTGCTTATATTTGGCGTGCTTGTTATATTTGTCATAGATGGATTGTGTGCGGCATGTGTGGTGGATGTATGTGAAAAAAAGCAAATAAGGAGTATTTCGTGAAAGTTTTAGTAACTGGGGCAGCAGGTTTCCTGGGCGGACATCTGGTGGATATGCTTGTCGAGCGTGGAGACGATGTACGCGCCATGATACGTCCCGTGGAAGATGGTAGGTATTTACGTACACTCAATACTGTTGAAATTGTCAATGGTGATCTTACTGATATTGAGTCATTAAAACGAGCGGTCCAGGGTGTCGAGCGTGTGTATAATGTTGCCGCGAAGACAGGTCCCTGGGGTTTAGAGAATGTATATAGAGCAATTAATGTGCAGGGGTTGGCCGACCTGATTACGGTCTCGATGGATGCGGGTGTCCAGCGTATCGTTCATACCAGTTCTATCACCGTATATGGGCATCATCTGCATGGTATTGTGACCGAGGACAATCCTTATCAGGCCGAGGATAATCCCTATAGCCGCACAAAGATTGCGGGTGAAAAGCTGGTTGCCAATCTCGTCAAGGATCGGGGCGCACCCGTTGTGACCGTGCGTCCAGGCTGGATTTATGGCCCACGCGATCAGGCAAGCTTTGGACGTTTTGTGTCGTTGGTCGAGTCTGGCAAATTCTTCTTCTTCGGTAATGGGAAAAACATTGTGCCAACGGTCTATGTGCGTGATGTCGCGCAAGGGCTGATCAAGGCGGGCGATGCTAGCAATGAGGTTATCGGGCGTGCCTATACACTTGCCGATGATCGCCGTGTGACGCAGGAGGAGTACCTCAATACTATCGCGGACTCGCTCAAGGTTCCGCATATTACGCGTCACGTACCCTTCCAGCCGCTGTACCTTGCGGGTCGGAGCGCGGAATTGATCTGGCAGGCACTAGGGCGACGCAATGCTGCACCACCACCGCTGACTACCTATGGCGTTACATTGCTCGGTGGCGATCAACAGTTCTCGATAGATCGTGCGCGTACAGAGCTGGGTTACGAGCCAGCCTTCGATATCATACGTGGTGTTGAAGAGGGCGTGCGCTGGTACCTTGCTACGAAGCAGGGAAGCCAGAACGCACAGGGAATACCAGAGATAGTGAAGGCCTAAAGGTAAGAGCCAGGAGCCAAGAAACACTACGAAGAAAAGTAGAGCGACCAGTAAGCGATACATGACTATCGCTTACTGGTCGCTCTACTTTTTTCTCTTATGCAATCTGTTATTCAAAAGGAAGGTGCCTCGTTTCGCGACCTGTGGGAAGTGGTGGAATAGGCTTGCGCTCACGTGCTTGAAACCAGTTGCAGAGATAGGCCAAGACTAGCAGCAGGAGTAGCGCATTACGAATAGCCACCGATTGCGAGAAGATGGGTAAGGTTGGAATACGCGTACTATTCATTGGTAGGCTATAGAGAAATGTATAGACAAAGGTGGTCAGGGCGGAGATAGCACCCCATGTGAGTAGCCAGAATGTATTCCGCATACCACAATATGCGAGAAGAGGAATCAGCCAGATGAGATATTGTGGGCTGAACACCTTACCTGTGGCAATGAAGACCAGTAGCAGCGCGATACTGGTTTGTGCCAGATCTATTTTGCCACGCCATTGTAGCCATATCGTATAGCCATAGCCGAGGAGAAACAGTCCCTCGCCCAGAAAAGAAACAGCACCGCCGAGACTACTGAGCATGTTGAGTGAGCCATAGGTATAGACGATCTGGTAGGGAATACCAAGCTGAGACGCGAGCCAGAGCAGGGAACCGCCCATCGACTCTACCTGGACTGGCCGTTGCAGGAAGTAGCTGAGTTGACTGATGGTTGCCCCCTGAATGTTAAAGGTGGAAAAAATACCTGTAACCGTAAGGCTAATGGTGCAGAAGAGGAAAACGTTGTTCCAGTGCCAGGAGCGTGCGGCACGCAGTGTTGACCAAGTGTGGCGCAAGAGGGCTTTCCCCGTGACAGCAGGTGGCGCGAGTTGTAGGCGTCTCTCCGCCTCTTGTTCGGCCAGAAAAAACGCGGGCAACAGGAGAACAGGATAGAGCTTGAACAAAAAGCCAAATGCTAATGCAATGTAGGCCGCCGTCCAGCGTTTCCGTTCAGCGGCGATCAGTGCGAGCAGGGTCAGGCATGCCGGAAGCAGGTCAAAGCGATTTTGCGTGGTGCTAATGGCACCAATAAGAATATAGAAGGCAAAAAGAATAGCGGCTCCCCGTGGCCCATAGTGGAGGAGCATCCAGTAGACGAGCACGGACGCGAGCGACATGATTAGGGCAAATGCCAGTTGATAATAGGCGAGTGGAGCGATGAGTGCTAGCGAAAATGGCAACAGGGTAAGCGGGGGATACTCTATCGGTAAGAGGTGAAATGGTGGTTGCAGACTGGTAATGTGCAAAAAGGCACACTGTGACGCTGGCAAAAGGAGCGTCGCACTACTTCCTAGCCAGAAGGTGAGCGCATAGCATTGATAGCGTGCGACATCGTTATTGGTCAGAAAAATTTGCCATGAAGAGCCGCAAAACAGCGCAAAGATCATGAAGACCAGCGGAATATAGGCGATAGAGCCGCTTTGTGCAAGTAAGGCATCAAGCAGCTGTGTGAAACTATTTTTTAGGTGGGTATTATCTTTGTTCTGGATGCGTTCTTGTATCATTGGCACCCATCCCCTCTCTACTCCATTGACACCTTCTCAAAGCTGGTGTTAGAATTTTAGGTAGCATTGGACGCACCGAACTCAGGCATTCTTCGTGTGCGTTTGTTTTTTGCTTTTCACCTAAGTCCATAGTGCAAGACGAGTACCGACTAATACTAGTCACGTTGTGTTCGTTTGGCACACAGTAAAGCACGAATCTTAATGTAAAGAAGGATACAGACAACATGGATGCAAGAAATCTCACAGCATCGAAGACGCTCAAGGTTGGCGACATCGCACCAGATTTTACGCTCAAGGCGCAGAACGGGAAAGAGTGGCATCTTGCCGATTTCCGAGGCAAGAAGAATGTAGCCCTTGCCTTTGTGCCTTTCGCTTTCAGCGGTGTTTGTTCGGCGCAGCTCCCTGCATATGAAGCGGATCTTAGCCGCTTTGCTGACTTTGAGACCGAGATTGTGAGTATTAGCATGGATAGCACACATGCTTTGAAGGCGTGGGAAAAATCTATGCATACCACCTTCTCATTGCTCTCAGACTTTTATCCGCAGGGGCAGGTGGTAGACCTGTATGGCGTGCGGCATAAGATTGGGACGGCGGAACGCGCATTATTTGTTATCGACAAAGAAGGCGTCATTCGCTATATCGAGATTGAACATGCCTTGGGCGAAATGCCTGATAACGAAGACCTGTTCGAAGCTCTTCGTAAGCTATAGTACAACGTACGTTGCATGAAGAGGATAAGAGGGTATCAGAACTGCTTGATACCCTCTTGTTGTAGACTCAGCTTCCTTTGCTGGTTGATGCCTTAGATAGATTTCTGCTGGTGGGTCTCTTTTGAGGATGGATGAAAAGCGATGCTAAGGGTTGGTTGCACGATCAGTTTATGGAAGATACTACCCATTTGTTCGGGTGAATAAGGCATAGTATGATCGAGCCACCATTGAATGAGATTAATTGAAGAACTCACTAAATGATATGCCGCGACTTCAAGGGGTATGTCGCCTCCCGCTAATGGCGTATTTTTGCGCAGCATGTCCTGCACGGTAATGTCAATGATGTGTTGGATGGGAGACGAACTGCCTTTATTGCTCAACAAGACACGGATAATGTTTGAATTTTCCTGCACATAACGAAAAAGTGGTGTTCCTATCGCAAGCATGTCTGGCGAGATGGGGAGGAGCGGTAGCAATTCTGCTAATACGACCTCTGAGACATCCCGCAGTAATGAATCTTTGTCGTGGTAATGTCGGAAAAAGGTGGCATAGCCGACTTCGGCTTGTTCGGTAATATCGCGAATAGTGACCGCATCATATCCTTTTTCTAGCGTTAAGCTAATAAGAGCTTTTGCTAATAGGTTTTGTGTGCGCTTAACACGCTTATCTCGCATATCCATAATGGACTTCCTTGTGTGTAGTGTGGGTGTGGGAGCCTTCATTGCTCTCCTTCAGGTATCATATCATGTTTGCTGCTTAATACTCTCTGTTCTTTATTACTGGCCTCTACCCCTCGGCATTAAACCTGACACCACAACAGTTTTCTCTTTTCCAACTGCTCACGAAATCGCTAGATTATATAGCGGCGGCAATTATTGTCATCGTCACCGCAATTATTCTGCTTGTGAGGCGGCTTCGTGTGAAGAACGTGGCCATGCCTACGAAGGAGTGAGCTTGCTAGGACGGGGACTTGCCGTTAAGCAAGTGCGAGAGCGTTTTGAGCACCTCATCGAGATCAAATGATTTCTCCACCAATGCCGTGTAGGAGCATCCTTCAAGTTGAGATATGGTTATGAGTACTTTGCAATAGTAAAGAGTATCGCCAATGGGTGCTGGCGTAAAAAATGTCAAGTGTTGTAGATGTGTCAGCAGACGGCTATTCGTTTCGGCCAGTAAGGAGATGTATATTGCGTGTCCCCCAGTTGCGATATGCTGAAAGCAGAGCTGGTTAGCCATAATTGTCTTGCCTGCTCCCGGTGGGCCGATGATGAGAAAATGGCTCCCGACAAATAATCCCCCTCCTAAAATTGCGTCCAGCCCAGTAATGCCAGCGAGTATCCTTTGTTGACTTGGAGGGTGGTTTATGCTTTCGGACATATTTGGATATTTCCTCCTTGATGAAATGCAGCCTATCTGGGAATGACTGTTACCTGTACTACGCACGGGTGCGAGTAAGCGATGACAAATCCGCAGACAAACTGCTGTGCTTAGCTGGTGGGGAAGAGGCATTCATCGGAAATGGCGAAAAAGAAAGGGGACATTAGCTGGCTACTCTTGGCAATCGAAAGCGGCATGACTGCAAGACAAGAAACCAGCCGTGCCTGCACATCGTGGCGATACTTTCAAGTTCTTCGACTACGCGTTGCGTACTAACGCATCATAAGTGGGACGTGATATCATAAAGGAGTCAGGAATTATGAAACGTATGGTCATCTTTAGATGGATGCTTTGACTACAACGAGGAGGTGTTTTTTGCAGCGAGATGTGACGAAGAGAAAATTGAGAGCAGGAATCGTAGGTGGCGGTCAAGGCTCATTTATTGGAGCCGTTCATCGAATCGCTGTCGAATTGGATGGTCAGGCAGAGGTCGTCGCGGGGGCGATGTCGACGGACCCCCAACGGGCGAAGGACTCAGCTGAGGCATGGTATCTGAAGCGGTCGTACAACAGCTTCCAAGAGATGGCAGAGGTGGAGTCGCACCTTCCCGATGGCATCGATTTTGTGATGATTACCACCCCAAATCACATGCATTTTCCTGTCGCTAAAGCGTTTCTAGAGCAGGGCATTCATGTCGTCTCTGATAAACCGATGTCCCTCAGCCTAGAAGAAGCACAGCAGGAAGTGGCTCTAGTCGAGCAGAGTAATCTTATTTTTGCCCTTACTCACAACTACACGGGCTATCCCGCCATTCGACAGGCACGCGAAATGGTGCGACGAGGTGATCTTGGCACCATCCGAAAAGTGCTGGTCGAATACATTCAGGATTGGCTGATGGATCCAGTTGAAACGACAGGCTCGAAACAAGCATCATGGCGCACAGACCCCACAAGATCAGGGATTTCAGGCTGCGTGGGCGATATTGGTACGCATGCAGAAAACTTACTTGAATATGTGACTGGCTTGAAAATCTCCTCACTGTGCGCAGACTTAACCACCTTTGTACAAGGCAGAGCACTTGAGGACGACGCCAACATGCTTCTGCGCTTGCAGAACGGGGGCAAGGGCATCCTCACCTGCTCACAGATCGCCGCTGGCGAAGAGAACAACCTCACGCTGCGTGTTTATGGCACCAAGGCTGGCCTGGAATGGCATCAGATGGAGCCCAACACCTTGCTTTTCAAGCAGCAGGGGCAACCGTGCCAAATACTTCGTACCAACCAACCCTACATGAGTGATGAATCCAAAGCGTTAAGCCGTTTGCCCGCTGGTCATCCCGAAGGCTTTCTTGAGGCGTTCGCTAATCTCTATAGGCTGATCATTGCCGATATTCGGCGCGTAGAAACGGGCGAAAAAGCTCAGGGTGGCTATCCGAGCGTGTATGATGGCCTACGCGGAATGCAGTTTATCACCAAGGTGGTTGAAAGTTCACAAAAGGGGGCGGTGTGGGTTGATATGTAGCTGAGCCTGCTAGATGGGAGGAAGTTGCTTTGGCTGCTATAATGGGGCAGGACACCCGCTATCTGCAGATATTCTGCTATTCTCATCAAGAGGAGGAAAGAGCTATGCCACAAGATCCACGAAGACGCCAGAAAGCCCTTATGAAAAAGCGGAGCAAACAGAAAGCTGCTGCAAAACATAAGTCGCATCAATCGGCGTCCCTGTCATTATCTATGAAGTCTGTTCTCCGCCTTGCTCGCATGTTTCCTCTCTATGAATGCTGGATCAATGCCGATTGGCAAAAAGATAATTTGGGATTGATCGAGGTCGTTTTATCACGGCAGCAACCTGATGGTGATATCTGTTTTGGGACCTACTTGATCGATAAGTATTGTTTGGGGCTGAAAAATACGTTTGCTAGAGTGGGTATCCCGCGTGCTAGTTATCACGAACTGGTTCCGAGCGGAATTTTTCACGGGATGAAGCCAGTGACGTGTCCGATCGAACTGGCGCACCAGATGATCTATGCGTCGATTGAGTATGCCGCACAATTTGGCTTCGAGCCCGAAAAGGACTATGAGCTCACACAATATCTGCTGGCACCACGAGGCGAACTCGCAGAATCGTATGATTTGACGTTTGGGCGCAACGGAAAGCCCTTTTTTATAGCAGGACCGCATGATAATGCTCAACGGATCATCAAGCAATTAGAGAAGACTGCGGGACTAGGGAATTTTGACTTTATGATGCCAATGGGCGAAATCTAAACGGAGAAATGAGATCCTGCCTATTGAGTTCACCGCTTCAAAAGGAGACCTACATGCTGGATACGCCCGAGGCAAAGGAGCTATTCAAGTCCTGTAACCGCTTCCTGACGTATGATTATCCGAAAACTCCCCGGCAGGTCCTCAGTGAGTTGATCGAGACGATCGACCCGGATCTGGAAGCCGATCGGTACGGGCAAGGAGAGGTTATCACCCATTTCGAGCAAGAAATTGCTGAATTGTTGGGTAAGGAAGCGGCAGTTTTTATGCCGAGCGGAACGATGTGCCAGCAAATTGCCCTGCGCATCTGGGCAGAGCGCCGGGGAACCGCCAATGTTGCTTTTCATCCGAAGTGTCACCTGGAAACGCACGAAGAGAAAGCTTATCAGCGATTGCATGGATTGAATGGCATCTTGCTAGGCTCGGCGGACCGTCTGCTGACACTCGCTGATCTTAAAGCGATCACGGAACCGATAGGGGCCTTGCTACTCGAATTGCCCCAACGCGACCTTGGTGGGCAGCTGCCGAGTTGGGAAGCGTTGAACGAGGTGCTAGCCTGGGCACGTGAGCACGACATAGCGACCCATTTAGATGGTGCTAGGCTCTGGGAATGCCAACCATTTTACCAACGTGAGTACGCTGAGATTGCTCAGCTCTTTGATACGGTGTATGTCTCCTTTTATAAAATTTTGGGAGGAATAGCCGGATCGGTTCTGGCTGGACCTGCTGACGTGATTGCAGAGTCGCGAACGTGGCAGCGCAGACACGGAGGAAATCTCATTCATTTGTACCCCTATGTGCTCTCGGCACAAAAGGGACTGAGAGAACGCATCGGGCGTATGGAAAGCTACCATGCGAAAGCCAAGGAAATAGCGGCTGTCCTCGCATCGCTTTCAGAGATCACTCTCGTGCCCAATCCGCCGCATACCAATATGATGAACCTTTTTCTGCGAGGAGAACGGGCCAAATTGGAGGCTGGCGCCCTTGAGATCGCAAAGGAGACTGGAATCTGGCTGTTTTCCTGGCTTGCTCCCACCGTGCTGCCCGGCTTTACCATGTTTGAATTGACGGTGGGGGAAGCGACACTTGATTTGAGCAACCAGGAAATCCTTGCCGTCTTTCAGCGGTTGCTGACTCCGGCCAGCGCATAAATAAGAAATGATCTACCCATATAAAAGCCTCATGGAGTCTCTTTCCAAGCTGATGAACTGGGGCGTGGGTTTTTGCTCTCTTGAACAGCTCACCAGAAAAAGAAGACGATGACCGATCGTTTATGAAGGGATGAAACCATGAATCCGATACGCTTTGGTATGGTGGGAGGAGGCTGGCGGACGCAATTTTACCTACGCATCGCGCAAGCCCTCCCCCAGCGGTTCCACGTCGAGGGGGTTGTTGTGCGTGACGCGGCGAAGGGAGGACAGTTCGAAGCCACGTGGGGAGTACCGACCTACCGCACACTTGACGAATTGCTACGTGCTTCCACGCTGCGCTTTATTGTCGTCTCCGTTCCCAGGACACAGGTGGCGGAACTGCTCTTTGCTCTCGCCGAGCGTGCCATGCCTACGTTGGTAGAAACGCCTCCGGCACCGGACCTGGCGACCTTGACCGCTGAGCACGAACTGACGCAGAGGGGAGCGAGCATTCAGGTTGCAGAGCAGTACCACTTACAACCCCATCACGCGGCCCGTCTCGCTTTCGTCCGCTCGGGCAAACTCGGAACCGTCACCCAGGCAACCATCTCGGTGGCACACGACTATCACGGCATCAGTTTACTGCGCAAATTTCTTGCTATCAGCTATGAGAACGTAAGCATCAGCGCACGCCGTTTTGTCTCGCCGCTCATCGCCGGACCCGACCACGATGGTCCTCCCACGAGAGAACACCTTGGCCCATCGCGGCGCGTAATCGCCTCGTTCGACTTTGGCGAGAAACTGGGCGTGTACGATTTCACCGACGAACAGTACTTTTCCTGGATTCGCACCCCGCACGTGCTGGTACGCGGTGAGCGGGGTGAGATTCACGACATGCAGGTGCGCTATCTGCAGGATTTCCAGACGCCTGTGATCCTTGAACTGGTGCGGCAAGATACGGGGCAGGACGGGAACCTGGAAGGGTACTATCACCGAGGCATTCTGGCTGGCGGGGAATGGCTCTACAGAAATCCCTGGATTCCTGCTCGCCTGAGCGATGATGAGATTGCGATTGCCAGCTGCCTGGACAAGATGGAACAGTACGTCGCAGGCGGCGCGAGCTTTTACAGTCTGGCAGAGGCTTCGCAAGATCACTACCTCAGCTTGCTGCTAGCGCAAGCTCTTGAGACATCCGAAGTCGTGCGTTCCACCCAGCAGGTCTGGGCGAGGTCGTAGGGCTGGCTTGCAAGGAACCAGGTGTGCTGACCACACGGTGGTATGATCTACCAATGGATACTACCTACCGATTCTTCGACCGCACCCAGGGCTTTGAGGGAGGATTTTTGCACTTCTGTCAGCCCTTTCACGCCCCCAATGTAAGTTGACCAACCAGATGCTTCCCGCATGGCCGCGCAAGGTTCTTACACAGCGTCCGCCTTCCTCACCCAACTCCCACAGCTTAAGCATCCCATTGTCGTCTCCATGAACGAGAAGCTTGCCATTGGGACTAAAGGCAAGAGCACTGACCACGTTGCTGTAGCCCTGGAACGTGCGTAGACACCTGCCACTCTCGACATTCCATAAACGTACTTTTCCATTATATGACGTACTTACGAGCAGATTGCCAGGACCAAAGGCCACGGCACTTACCCAGAGAGCGTGTCCGTGCAGTGTTCTGATGCGATGGTTTCCACCCTCTCGCCCAATCTGCCACACCTCTACCGCGCCATCAAGACTCCCACACGCCAGCATCGTCCCTTCGGGATTGAAGGCGATGGATGCCGCTCTTGGCGCACTTAGATGAAACGTTTCGAGACAGTGACCGTTGCTCACCTTCCAGAGCTTGATCTGTCCTTCTTCTCCGCCACTCGCCAGCACTGCTGTACCTGCTTGGGATACTGGGAGCAGAGCACATTGCCTTGGGCTCTGATTTCCCGTTCGATATGGGTGTATAGGACCCGGTAGCACTCTTTGGGGCAAACCTGCCAGAGGACGTACGCCAGCAGCTTCTGGCTGGACCACTTGACCTGCTTCGTCGTGATGAGAGCAAGGGAGTTCGTTGATGGCAGAAGTCTTTGCTACAAACAACGTGGCGGTGATTACAGGGGCCGCTGATTGGTCATAGCAGTATTTACTCGAAAAGCAGGAGAGCTACGATGGCAACTGACCGTTTATGTGGCAAAAGCCTTCATCGCCTGCGCCCGGACGCCCTTTGAGGGGGTCGAGATTTTCAACCTGCACGGCAGCGTGGCCCACATGAGCGAACTGGTCGCCGCTATCGAAGCAGCTGTGCCCGAGCCACGTGGACAGATCACCTTTTCCGAACCAGGCTTTCCTTCCCCCAAAGAGTTCGATGCCACTTCGCTCACCGAGTTGATCGGCCCCCTGCCGCACACGCCGCTTCGGCGGGGAGTCGCTGCAACGATTGCTCTGTTCCGTGAGCGGATTGCCAAGGGCCAGTTGACTCTGGATATGCCACACTGACGAGAGCAAGAATTGTAAACACATGATGGGATTACCGCTTTGTGTAGCTGGCTGTGCGTAACTATACATCTGTACATGCTCTATGACAGACAAAATTCACCAGCTTGTACAAGCGTCACTCCATGAAGGATGAAAAATTCCTGACCGATGGGGCTTCTCAGGCCATTTCAAGTGCCATATTTTGACAACGATTTTGACAACAAAACAGGTGTAATGGATGAGACATAGACAGACGCGGATAGACGCAAAAACGCCCCAAATACGCTCATTTTGCGATGTCGAAGGGGACGGCGGGTTGCGAATACGTCTAGTTATGATATATCATATATCATAAGATATGTGATATATCATAAAGACCTCGATGCCATTGTGCGCCATGCCAATATGTTGAGGGAAAGCGATTTTGGAGAGCAACGAATGCAACAACCAGATATACCTATACAAGAGTCAGCGGAACAGCGTAAAGAAGCAACCTCCTCACCTGCCCGTTGTCCAATAGACCATAGTGCAGTGTCGTGGCAAAAGACTGCACAGACGCTCAAGACGGATGCCGCGCTTTCGGTGCCGGTTGAGCGCGATGAGCAAGGCACATGGCATGTGCGTAGCTTTGACGCGGTACGCACGGTTTTACGAAGCGCGGACACAAAACAGATTGGGTTTAATGGGGAGTTGATTGAGCGTGCGCCGGGGGAAATGAAACGCCCTGTCTTATACATGGAAGGCAAGCCGCATCAGCAACAGCGCAAAGCAACCGCCCGTTTTTTTACCCCTAAGACGGTCAACGACAACTATCGCCGCATGATGGAGCAGCTTTCTGATCAGTTGATCAAGAAGTTGCAACGAAAAAAGCAGCTTGATCTCAGTTCACTGAGTATGACTCTCGCGGTGCGGGTCGCCGGTCAGGTAATTGGTTTGACCAACAGCTTTCCTGGCATAACGAGACGCCTGGATGCCTTTTTTGAAAGCGATCTTACCGCGTTTGGTTGGAGTCCATTAGCCCTTTTGGCTATGCTCAAGGCTCAATCGCGCATGTTTGCCTTTTTTTATCTGGATGTAGTACCAGCAATACGTGCGCGTAAGCGTGCGCCAAAAGAAGATGTGATATCACATCTGCTGGCCCAGAAGTATAGCGATCTGGAAATCTTGACCGAGTGTATCACGTACGGTGCTGCGGGTATGGTGACCACACGTGAGTTTATTAGCATCGCGGCATGGCATCTGCTCGAACGACCCGAATTGCGTCAACGCTATCTCCTGGCTTCAGAAGAGGAACGCTACGCAATTCTGCATGAAATCTTGCGTGTGGAACCCGTTATTACGCGCCTGGACCGACGAGCTACTGAGGATATTGCGTTTGAGAGTAACGGTATGCAATTTACCATTCCAAGCGGCGAAAAGGTGAACTTGCACCTTAGTGATGCCAATACCGATACAGACGTTGTGGGCGAGTTGCCGTTGGCAGTGTGTCCTGGCCGCGAAATTACAGGGGATCGTATTCCTGAGATGCTGATGAGCTTTGGTGATGGCACACATCGTTGCCCTGGAGCCTATCTTGCCATTCAGGAGACGGACATCTTTTTGCAGCGGTTGCTAGCAATTGAGAGCCTGCGCATCGTGAGCAAGCCCAGCGTGAGTTGGAGCGAGCTGACGACGGGCTATGAGTTGCGCCACTTTATGATTGCCGTTGACTAACTTGTAGCTGAGGTTAACCAAACAAACTGGTAATCAACAAGATGCTGTAGGGACCAGCTTCAGCGCGTCCTGTAGCTGTTGGCGAATCGCTTCTCAACGGGTACGGACGCGCTGATGCATTTTGACAATTTAATCTGGTAATCGCGTGAGCAGCAGCGAAGCGCACTACAGGCTCCGTAGGCTACCTTTCCGATGGACTGAGTGCGATAGCACTAGCCGCGGTAGCGGCGTTGTCCATCGGAATA
>JBBPYR010000227.1:0-2557 GCA_038199755.1 Ktedonobacterales bacterium
GTTGTGTGCAAAAAAGCAAAGCTTTTTTGCACACAACACCCTGTTTCTGGCTATTAAGATTATTCTATGATTCCTGCGGCTTCCTCTTCGATCTCTTCCTCCTCGCCGACTTCGCGCAGGTCCTCGGCGCGTTCCAAACGGTCAAGGAAGAGTACACCATCAAGGTGGTCGATTTCATGTTGGAGAATACGTGCAAACCAGCCCTCGGCAGGTACGCGAATCGCTCGCCCTTTCACATCTTGACCCTTGACGAGTATCTTTGTGGCACGTCGAATATTATCTCCGACATAGCCGGGGATACTCAAACAGCCCTCGGAGCCGAATGCCTCGCCTTCAGCTTTGACGATCTCTGGATTGAAGACAACAACCTTATGATGCTGCCCATCCTCTTCCGGGTCCGTATATTCCGCGACGAAGACCCGGATCGATTGCGCGATCTGTGGTGCCGCCAGGCCAACGCCATTTGACGCATGCATGGTCTCAAACATATCATCGACCAGGCGCTGTAATGATGAATCGAACCGATGAATCTTCTTTGCCTTCTGGCGCAGAATTGGATTTTCTGTGGTAATTATTTTGCGCAGTGCCATTTTCTACATCCCATACACGTGGTTACATTCAGACAATTGACGGTGCTATAATTGTTTCTATGGTATCATAAGAGACGTTGAGACGCAAACATGCACGAGCGAGTTCTTGCCTTCATAGAGCAATATAGCCTGTTACCAGCAAGCGGTACTGTGATTGTCGCTTTCTCTGGTGGGGCCGACTCGTTGTGTCTGCTACATATACTATATACCCTCTGTGGAGTAGGAAAGCCCTATCCTGAAGTATCCTTACAGATCGCACACCTCAATCATCAACTGCGCGGTGCGGAAAGCGAACAAGAAGCTGCACAAGTCGCGCAACTCGCGCAGGTTTGGGGTTTAGCTTACACTATTGGCTCCGTAGATGTTCCCGCCCTTGCACAAAGGGAGCGACGTTCGTTAGAAGATGCGGCCCGCACTGCCCGCTATCGTTTCTTACGTGAGGTGGCGCAGGGACAGCCCATCGCTGTCGCTCACCACCAGGACGATCAGGTAGAAACATTGCTTCTGCATTGGATACGTGGCGGTGGCATCGCTAGCATGATTGGCCTACAACCCAGACAGCACGATATCATCCGCCCCCTGCTATCTATGACACATGCTGAAACGCTCGCCTATTGTGAGCAGCATGGCCTGCAACCAAGCGAGGATGCTAGCAATAGCGATACACGCTTTTATCGGAACCGTATTCGTCATGACCTGTTACCGCTTATTGAAACCATGAATGCGAACTTTCGCACCACGCTGCTACGAAATGCCGAGGTGCTGCGTGTTGATGCAGAATGGATTGAGGCACAGGTAACGCAGGCATGGCCTGATGTTGTACTCGCGGAGACATATACAGCGATTACAGTTTCGATATCTCATCTGCGTGCGTTGTCACTGAGTATTCAAAGACATCTCTTGCGCCGTGCTACCAGCATATTGAATGCGGGCCAATCACCTTTGGAACTGCGTCATTATCAGCTCATAGAGCAACTTGTGGAGCGCGAAAATGAGGCGCACATTGTCGCGTTAGACCTGCCTGATGCGCTTGTTGTGAAACGCGATGGCAACACACTAGTTTTTCAAAATAAGAATGAGCTTGAAACACCTATCGTGTTTCAAGGGATACCCGAAGAGATAGCACTACCTGTTCCTGGAATGGCTGTACTGCATGGCACTCCATGGACTGCCTGCGCGGAGGAACTTTCAGAAGAGATAGCGCAGAGGGTCAGGGAGGCTTTAACGAGTCGAGAGTGGCGGCGCGTGTTGGATATCTTGCCAGCAGCAACAACGAACGTTGTGTATCTTGACGCCGACTATCTAGGCGCCGGCTTGTATATTCGCACGCGTCGCCCTGGCGATGTGCTACGACCACTAGGTATGATACACGAAAAAAAGGTACAAGATATTCTAATTGACAAACACATTCCACGCGACCAACGCGATACACTACCCCTCTTTTTCAATGCTAACAGGCGTCCTGTCTGGCTTGGCGGTGTCTGTATTGATGATCGCGCACGCCTTACCGAAGATACGCAGCGTATTGTTCGTTTAATTATAAAAGCCACAGAGGAGCAGATATAAACCATGCATGAAGATATTCTGGAGATACTCATTTCGGAGGAACAGTTATACGCAAAGATTGCTGAACTGGGAAAACAGATTACTCAGGATTACCGAGGCAAGAATTTATTGTTGCTTGGAACGCTTAAAGGAGCGGTTCCCTTTATTGCTGACCTCTCACGCGCGATTGAGTTGCCCCTGGAAATTGACTATATGGCGGTAGCAAGTTATGGCGCGAGTACGCATTCGAGTGGAGTTGTGCGCATCGTCAAAGACCTGGAAGGACCAATCAACCAGAAGCATTTGCTTATCATCGAAGACATCATTGATAGTGGTCTCACATTACACTATCTCGTGGACCTGCTCAACAGACGTAACCCCTTGAGTTTGCGTATCTGCACTCTGCTCGATAAGGAACGCGA
>JBBPYR010000228.1:0-8278 GCA_038199755.1 Ktedonobacterales bacterium
ACCAGCCCGACGGTAAGGTGGCGTTTCTCGTCGTGTTCAACACAGAGACGCCCGTAGCCGGTGACGAGAAACATTACCTCATGGGCAGCTTGTGTTTCACGATACAGCAATTTTCCGCGTGCTAGCACTACCCGTGTGGTGAGTAGTTTGAGTCCTGTGGGCAGAATAATCCCAACCTGCAAAAGTTCGCTTGGCAAGGTATGCATGCGTTTAAGCAGATCGGTACACAATTGGAGTATTGGCGCGCAGAGATGCCCCAACACGAGACTGAGGCAGAGCACCATGCTCACCTTGGTGGTAGATTCGTGGCGATAATAGAAGTGGCGCAGTTGCCAGGGAACCAGACGGTCCCGTGTGTGAAGAATGTGCAGACGGTGAGGACCCAACCACGAGAGGTGCGGTTGGGGCATGCTATCAAGGCTATTTTCGTTCAGCACGGATAGAGTATGCATTGTACACATCTCGTCATGATAAAAAATATGTAACTTTCCTCTTCTATTGTATGGTATCGGTGGGCTGTTTGTCTATCGTTGCGGATAAAAGTATAGGTGCTATTCCCATCATTTTGCGGTCCTACAAACCTTGACAAGTGTGGAAACTGAAGGTATAATTGCAGCAATTTGAAATATGTTTCCCATGCGTTTCAGGCTGCCTGCAAACTTTTGCTGCCTGAGAAGCACATGTAAAGAAGAGGTCTGGCATCATTATGGATTGTACAGGATGGACACTATCGTTACGGATAGCAAAAAGAAAAGTGTCTTTTCTTACTCATCTCGTAGATGGGCCAGGGGCCGTTTTTCAAAAGCATCTTTCTTCCTCATCCCACTGATTCAGGGGTGAGGAATTTTTTTTTGACCTAAACAAAGTGTCATGAATTTGCATCCGGGTCTCCATAAGGAACTGATAATGTGTCGGTTCTGACCCTCGCGCAGCTACTCAAAAATGGCTATACTCATTTTTGAGGTGAGTAGAGAGAAATGGATGACCTATCAACATGTTGTTCTCATTTTTACCACTGTTGTTTGACCTGGATACTTCATGCCTATAAATGTGTAGGTGTGCAAGGGAAAAGCTTGAGAGGAGAGCGGAATGAGCCAAATTTTGTACCAAACGTATGCTGACATAGATACCATACAAGGAAATTTTACGGGCAAAGACATTGTCTCTATCGACCAAGTGGGTGTGGAGGACCTGAAGCAGCTTTTCCAGGTGGCGCGATGTATGAAACAACAGGTGCTTCATCACGAGCCGTCAACCTTGCTGGCTGGATATGTGGTCTCGCTGCTCTTCTTTGAGCCATCGAGCAGGACGTTCGGCTCCTTTGCCTCGGCGGTCAAGCGGCTCGGTGGGCAGACGATTGATATTCAAAATCCCGAAACCGTGACCTCTACTCGTAAGGGCGAGACATTTGAAGATACCATTCGCACCTTCGAGGCATATTCGGACGCGATTGTGTTGCGTCATCCAATGGCGGGTGCGGCACGCATAGCGGCGGCGACCAGCACCATTCCGATTATCAACGCGGGCGATGGCAACAATGAGCACCCCACACAGACATTCCTTGACCTGTTTACGTTGTATGAAAACTTCGGCAGGCTGGAAAACCTGACGGGCTTGCTCGTGGGCGACCTGCTGAATAGCCGCACGATTCATTCGCTCTTGCGTGGTCTCTCGCTCTTCGAAAACAATACCGTCTATCTTTTGTCGCCACGCCAGTTGCAGTTGAGCCGCGACGATTATGTCTACTTTCGAGGGCGCGGCTTGAACATCATTGAGATCAGTAGCGAGCGCGAAATTCCCCAGCATTGCGATTTCTGGTACTGGACGCGCATTCAGAAAGAGCGGCTGGCCTCGCTTGAAGTATATCAGGAGATCGCGCAGAGCACCTTTGTGGTGACGCCACAACTGCTCCGTGATTATGCGCGCCGCGACATGATCTTAATGGACCCATTGCCACGAGTTGGCACGATAGACCCTGCGGTAGATAATGATGAACGTGCGGTATACCTCAAGGCACAGATCAGAAATGGCCTTTATGTGCGGATGGCTCTGCTGGCACTGCTGATGGGGAAAATGTAGAAAGAAGAAAAGGGACGATAATGCAACAGATAGTAATAGAAAACGATGTGATGCTTGAGACGCTGTACCATGAGGCACTGGAAGCGATACGACAGCCAACGCAAGGAGCGTTGGTGCTAGAAGATGGAACGCGCTTTGAGGGCATGTCCTTTGGTTATGAGGGTCCGATAGCAGGCGAGGTGGTGTTCTGCACCGGCATGGTGGGCTATCCAGAGGCGATAACCGATGCCTCATTCGCGGGCCAGATACTGACGATGACCTATCCGATTATTGGCAACTATGGTGTACCTGAGCAAAGCGCGTGGGAAAGTGATAAAATTCATATAGCAGGCTTGATTGTCTCTGCCTACGTGGATACGCCTTCCCACACACAAAGCGTGATGAATCTGGGGACATGGCTACGACGTGAAGGTATCCCCGCGCTCGAAATCAAAGATACACGCGCACTGACGCGCCATATTCGCACGCACGGGGTGATGCTGGGTAAGATTGTATTTGACTCTGACATCCCCTTCTCCGATCCGAACTCAGAAAATCTGGTGGCACGCGTTTCGTCCAAAGAGGTACAGCAGGTGGGAACGGGCGACACGACGATTGTGCTGCTCGATTGTGGCGCGAAACGCAATATTGCGCAATCACTTGTCGCAAGTGGTGCCCGCGTGATTACCGTTCCCTGGGATTATGACCTGTTTGCCGCGAGCAATATCCTACAGTTCGATGGCATCATGATCTCGAATGGTCCGGGCAATCCGCAGATGGCGGAGCAGACAATACAGACAATTCGCACGGCCTTAGCGCGCAACATACCGACTATGGGCATCTGTCTGGGTCATCAACTGCTCGCGCTAGCTGCTGGTGGCGAAACATATAAACTCAAATTTGGGCATCGTAGCCAGAATCAACCTTGCTTGCTGCAAGGTACAATGCGGTGTTATATCACAACACAGAATCATGGTTTCGCGGTTGGCAAGCTGCCACCGGAGTTCGTACCCTGGTTTGTCAACGCAAACGACGGTAGTAACGAAGGGATGCGCCACCCAGAACGGCCCTTCTTCTCAGTGCAGTTCCACCCCGAAGCCACGCCTGGGCCAATGGACACTGACTGGATTTTTGATACCTTCCTGGAGAGGGTACGAGGAAGAGGCTAACAAACGTGAATACATTACGCAAAGTGCTGGTGCTCGGTGCTGGTGCTTTGAAAATTGGGCAGGCCGGAGAGTTCGACTACTCCGGCTCACAAGCCCTAAAAGCACTGCATGAAGAAGGTATTAGTACCGTTCTTGTCAACCCCAATATCGCTACTATTCAGACCTCGAAGCTGCTGGCCGATCAGGTCTACTTTTTGCCGGTCACGGCCTTTTTTGTGGAAAAGATTATTGAAAAAGAGCGACCAGACGGTATTCTCCTCTCGTTCGGTGGGCAGACAGCCCTCAATTGTGGCATTGAACTGTTTCAACAGGGCATCTTAGAAAAATATAACGTACAGGTATTGGGCACCCCCATTTCCGCGATTATCCTCACAGAGGATCGGCAGGAGTTCGCGGAACATCTGCATGGTATTCATATTCCCACTCCACAGAGCCGCAGCGCGGAAACGCTGGAGGACGCACTCACGATTGGCGAGGAGATCGGCTTTCCATTGATGGTGCGTGCTGGCTATGCGCTTGGTGGTCAGGGGTCGGGCATCGCCAAAGATCGGCAAGCGTTGGAGCAGATTGTGCAGGGGGCACTGGCCTTCGCGCCACAGGTGCTGATAGAGCAGTATCTCCACCACTTTAAAGAGGTTGAATACGAGGTGGTGCGTGATCGCTATGACAACTGCATCACCGTTTGTAACATGGAGAACATGGACCCGCTGGGCATCCATACAGGCGAATCCGTGGTGCTTGCCCCCAGCCAGACGCTGACCAATAGCGAGTATCATACCCTGCGCTCAGCATCCATCACGATCGTGAGGAGCCTGGGCATTGTAGGGGAGTGCAATGTGCAGTTCGCACTGGACCCACGCACATCCTCGTACTATGTCATCGAGGTCAATGCACGCCTTTCGCGCAGCTCGGCTCTGGCAAGTAAGGCTACCGGCTATCCGCTGGCCTATGTCGCGGCGAAATTGGCCCTCGGCTATGGCTTGACTGAGATAACCAACAGGGTGACGGGTGTGACGCAGGCGTGTTTTGAGCCGAGCTTGGATTATCTGGTGGTCAAAATTCCCCGTTGGGATCTGGAAAAGTTCAAGGGCGTCGAGGACACGATTGGCACGGGCATGAAGTCGGTCGGCGAGGTGATGGGCATTGGGCGCACCTTTGAAGAGGCCTTCCAGAAGGCGATTCGCATGCTCGACCTGGAGTTCGAGGGTGCCACCTCGGAAAAGGTCTTTGCCAGCTTTGAAACGGCGGCGGACGCTATCACCGAGCACCTCTATCGCCCCACGCCCAAGCGCATGTTTGCCCTCGCGCTAGCTATGCGCAATGGTATCAGCGTCGAGAAGATCGCCGATATCACAGGCATTGATCTCTGGTTCCTCAAGCGCATCAGGCACATCGTAGACATGGAACGCGCACTAGAGACCGATCAGGACCTGTCGGTTCCGCGCCTGTTAGCCCTCAAGCAAAATGGCATCTCAGACAAGCGTATTGGCGAACTGGTGGAAAAGACAGGTTTGGAGATACGTGCATTACGCAAACAACTAGCCGTGACGCCGTCGGTCTTTCAGATTGACACCTTGGCAGCTGAGTTCCCTTCCGATACCAACTATCTCTACATGACCTATAATGGCGATCATGACGATGTGGAGCCGTTGCAGGACGCGGGCATTGTAATTCTGGGGTCGGGACCCTACCGCATCGGATCCTCTGTCGAGTTCGACTGGACCAGCGTGAGCACGGTTGAGGCGATCAGGAAGTATGCCAAACGCTCTATCGTGGTGAACTGCAATCCCGAAACGGTCTCAACCGACTATGATACCTCAGACCGCCTCTACTTTGAGGAATTGACCTTTGAACGTATCGCTGACATCTGTGAATTTGAGTCGCCCTATGGGGTCATCGTCTCTGTCGGTGGGCAGACGCCCAATAATCGCGCCAAGGCTTTGCAACGCTATGGCTTCCGCTTGTTGGGAACCGAGGCCAAGAATATTGACCGCGCGGAAGATCGTAACAAGTTTTCGCACCTGCTGGACACGCTGGGTATTCGCCAACCCGAATGGAACAGTTTTGTCAACCTGGATGAACTGACAAGCTTTGCCGAACGTGTGGGCTACCCTGTACTGGTGCGCCCATCCTATGTGCTCTCCGGTAGCGCGATGAAGGTGTGCCACACGCAAGAGGAACTGGTGCGCTATACGAGAGAGGCCGCTGCGGTTTCGCCAGATCATCCCGTTACCGTCTCGAAGTTCTTTGAGAAGGTGAAGGAGATCGAGATGGACGCGGTAGCGCAGCGCGGCGAGATCAAAGCCTTTGTCATCTCGGAACACATCGAGAACGCGGGCGTGCATTCTGGCGATGCTACCATTGTGCTGCCTCCACAGGATATCAACGCGGAGACGCAGCAGAAGATAGAGGTGGTCGGGCGTGCCATCGCACAGGCATTGGAGATTACTGGCCCGTTTAACATGCAGTTGCTGGCAAAAGACAATGAGGTATATGTCATTGAGGTCAACCTGCGTGCGTCACGGACCTTCCCCTTCATCTCGAAGGTGACGGGCATCAACTTCATGGAACTCTTCGTTGACACGCTGTTCCTGGAAAATGTGCCATCCATTGCAATGCCAAAGCTGAACTTCACCGCTGTCAAAGCACCCCAGTTCTCATTCTCGCGCCTGACCGGAGCTGATCCAGTATTAGGTGTGGAGATGGCCTCAACCGGAGAGGTCGCCTGCTTTGGCGAAGATCTGGAGGAGGCGTATCTCAAGGCTATCATTGCTACAGGTGGTAGTGTGCCGAAAAAGGGCGTTTTCATTAGTCTGGGCGGTGACGATAAGAAGGAAAGTTTTCTGGAGAGCGCGCAACTGTTGCAGCGCTTGAAAATCCCGTTGTACGCGACGGAAAAAACGTGCGAGTTCTTGCAAAAGCACGGCGTGGCGGCAACCATGCTCTACAAAATCCATGAAAACCGCTCGCCTAACGTCCTGACCTACTTCCGCGACAACAAGATTGATCTTGCCATCAACATCGTAGATAGATACATTAAAAAGGAGCTTGACGACGATTACGCCATGCGTCGTTTCGCGATTGATCACAACGTTCCTTTGTTTACGAAGCTCAAACAGGCGCGCCTGTTCATCAAGGCGATCACGGAGAAAGATCTGGCGACCATCCCCATCAAAGCATGGAGCGAGTATGCATAGATATGAAATGCAAGAACATTTCATATCTATGTTAAAGGAGTAGAGTTACGTGTCAACGACGATGACGATTATGGGATCGCTTGTCTTGCCAGATAGAGTGGTGGATGGGACTATTTATGTTACTGATGGCAGGATTGAGCGCATCGTAGAGGGCTTTTCTGGGCAGGACCCAAGCTATGATTTTCGTGGCAAATATGTGTTGCCGGGCCTGATGGAGGTGCATGGGCATCTGCGTGAGCCCGGCTTAGATTATAAAGAGGACATTCCCCATGGTTCGCGGGCTGGCCTCGCAGGAGGCTTCACCACCATCTTCGATATGCCGAATGTGCAGCCGCCGACGACGACGGTGGCACGCCTGCAAGAGCAGATACAACGCTATACGGGTCGTGCATACACCGATTTCGCGATCAATATGGGCACGTCGGTCGAGGATATTGAGGAACTGAAAAAGGTAGATCCGCGGCTGATCACCGGCGTGAAAATATTTGCCGCGGGTCATGCCACCACGCCAACCACTATCGGGCGCATCAGCGATATCGCCCGCGTGTTTGAGATATTGGGGACGCGGCAGATCATGGCCCTGGTTCACGCAGAAAATCAGGAGTTGGTAGACTATTTCACCCATCGTTACCGTGACGAATTGGGAAGACACGATGCTGCCGCGTGGAGCGAGGCCAGGAATAGCTCGGTCGTGTTGACCTCGGTGCTGGAAATGATCGTTCTAGCGAAGCAGTTTGGCGTTAAGTTGTACCTGCTGCATCAATCGACGCCAGAGGAGTTCGCGGCCATCGCGTTTGGGCGTAAGCTGGGCGTTGATGTGTATGGCGAGGTCGTGACTTTCCATCTTGCCCTGAACACAGACGACTACGAGCAGCATGGCAATTGGATTAACGTTGCTCCCGCTTTGCGTGCGCCAGAGGTGCAACAGCAGATGTTGCAACTGTTGCGCGACGGCACCATTGATACCGTGACCACCGATCACGCTCCACATACCGTTGCGGAGAAGCAAAAGCCAAGCGTGTGGGATGTCTCATCAGGCGTGCCGGGCTTTCAGGAAGCTCTACCCTTGCTGATTACAACCTGGGTGAAGCACTTTGGCGAGGAAACGCTGGAAGAGGGTCTGTTACGCATTGCACAGGTCACATCACAAAATATCGCCCGCATCTTCGGCTATCCGCAGAAGGGCGGCATCGTGGTGGGCAAAGACGCCGATCTCGTGGTGGTGGATACAACGCAACATTGGACGCTGCGTAAGGAAGACCTGTTCACCAAAAACCAGTGGTCGGTCTATGAGGGCGTGGAATTTATGGCGCGTCCCGTGGCCACCTTTTTACGCGGCATGCCTGTGTATCAAGATGGCAAGATACTTGGTGAGCCCCGTGGACAGCGCATAGTCAGACCGGAGGTATAAAAGATGATGGAGACGATGAATAACACAGACATTATGCGGCTCTTCACGGATGTGGGCGCGATCATTTCTGATAACCATTTCGTGTATAGCTCTGGCCGTCATAGCTCGGTCTATGTCAATAAAGATGCTGTGTATGTGCATACCAAGACGATCGCGACCCTGTGCGAACTGATGGCACGCCCGTATGACGCGCAACAGATTGATGTGGTGGTTGGTCCAGTGTTGGGTGGCATCGTGCTCTCGCAGTGGGTGGCACATGCCCTCAATGCGCGACGGTCGAGCGGAGAGACGCTGGCGGTTTATGCGGAGAAGGAAAACGATAGCCCTGATAAGCTGTTCGCCTTTCATCGGGGCTATGATCGCTATATCGCGGGCAAGAATATTTTGGTTGTCGAGGATGTGTTGACGACAGGCGGCTCTGTGCGCAAGGTGATTGAACTGGT
>JBBPYR010000229.1:0-11555 GCA_038199755.1 Ktedonobacterales bacterium
AAAAAGCAGGTCGCTAGCGACCTGCTTTTTGCTCTTGCTTGTGCCCGCTCTTACATAAAGCGAAGATTCCTGTCTTTTCCTTCAGGGAATGAGATGCAATTGCGGCGTTGTTATCATCTATGTGAATGTTTTTTCATCTTCATAGAGGAGATTTACGCGCACATGAAGTACTCTCCCCTTGTCAGAGCGGCGTTGTCGTGTTACACTTCAACAAAAGATTACAACTTTTTTAGACGCCGCCCGTAATTGTAAAAGAGTAAGGCTCTTCTTTGGTTTTATGAGATGAAGAGATATTCAGTTCTTGAGGTCTTGATTGTATATAACTATGGTAAAACAGCAATTGAGCGGTGACAAATGTTAGAATCGACTGTAAACGCTTCAAATACATTAGGAATGATTGGCTCACTAGCACAACCTGCGGCAAAAACACGTCGTACCCGAACGACGGATGCCGTCGCGGGTGTGCAGGAACAAGTATCGACAGGGCTTGTACTGGATAGAACGACGAAGACGGGGGCAATCATGGCATCGATGAGCGATGCCGCGCTCGTCGAGCTTGTCCTTGCGGGCAACCAGGATGTCTTCTCTCTCCTCGTCGAGCGTTATAAAGACGCGGTACAAAATTTAGCGTATAGAATGTTAAATAACGTGACTGAAGCTGAAGATGTGACACAAGAGACGTTTGTACGTTCCTATACACAACTTTGTACTTACAAGCCTGCGCATAAATTTAGCACCTGGCTACTCTCGATAGCCTCGCACCTCTCGATTGACCAGTTGCGGCGGCGACGCTTCCTGGCCTTGCCACTGGAAGATGTGCCATTCTTAGAATGGATCGTCGATGCCGGTACGGGCCCAGAGCAATCGGCATTGCAAGGTGAACAACAAGACGAGATTCAGAGCTACTTGCAGAAACTACCGAGCAAGTACCGAGCCGTCATCGTGTTGCGCTATTGGCATGATTTCTCCTATGAAGAGATCGCCAATACGCTCAATTTGACACCGGCTCTGGTAAAAGCGCGCTTGCATCGTGCGCGTGAATTGCTGGCGCGCTATATGCGCAAAAACGTCGTACAAGAGGAGGAACCGGTCGATGCGCTGCAGCGACGCTAAACTATGGCTGGCCACCCAGCGGGAACGTGAGAAAGCTCAGTCAGCCGATGCTGCTGATCGAGATAATCAAGACCTTCTAGCAGTCAAGGAGCACATAGAGCATTGTCCTGACTGCCATAGTGTACAGCAACGACTACAACCAGTCGATGCGCGCTTGCACACCACACCGTCGCGTGTTCAACCCAATGTCTCGACCGAGCAGATTATGTTGGCAATCCAAGAGTACAAGCGTACAGATGAGCAAATAGAGCACTTACGCGCCCAACAGCGTTCACGGGTTGCCAAAATTCGACCGACAGTTGTCGCGCTCGCTGCTTTGACCGTACTCATAGTGAGTAGCATCCCGTTATTCGTAATCGCACTGACGATTATCCAGCCTGATCTCTTTGTAAAATCACTCAATCTGGTAGGAGATAGTCCAGGCATACTTGTCGTCCTTGCACAATATCTACAAGCAGGATTAACCATGGTGGCACACAACAACTGGCTTTTATCAGGTGTCGCGTTCGCGGTGGTTATCATGATGGGGATATGGCTTCGCCTAATGCGTTATCCACAAGAGGCGTAATGGGTGGAGGTCATGGTCAGTGGTGATCATGATAGGGAGTTCTAGTATGCTCAAAGTCCAACGATTACGCCCGTTCGTACTACCTGGACTCTGGCTTGTCGTTCTACTCATTCTCAGTGGCATTGGTACTGTATTCACGGGCATGCCTAGCGCGCAAGCCGCCAACTTGAACGCGGTAGATCAGCATTGCACAGCAACAGCCCCACGGCTAGCTATCGGAAGTGCGACGGTTATTGATAGTAGTGAAGACCCATGTAGCGATATCACCTCTTTTGGTGGCCCTGTTGTCATTCGCGGCCAAGTACAAGGGGATGTCGTCTCCTTCGGTGGAAATGTTGTCATCGGGGGAACAGTCAACGGAGACGTGAAACTGTATGGCGGAACCATGACCGTGCAAAAAGGGGCCAGCATTCATGGCAATATCCATTTTTGTGGTGGAAATCGGATCGATGTGCCAGCTTCACAGCTGAACGGCGCAGTCATTAGCTGTCAAACCAGCATCATCCAACTCCTCATACAGGATAGCGGTCCCGGCTTGCGGCTCCTGCTTATTCTGATTTGGGTTGCCGTAGGCAGTTTGCTCACCTGGTTACTGCCAGAACACGTCATGCTCGTTCGTACAACGGCGCATATCAAGCTTAAGAGAAGTTTGGTACTTGGTTTGCTGAGCATCCTATTGGCACCCGTTGTGCTTATTGTGCTGATAGCATTAATCATTTCTATCCCTTTGGCGATTATAGTAACAATAGGATTTATCGCAGCATGGACGTTAGGCACGGTTGCAATGGGCTGGCTCGTTGGCGATTCTATCGTGCGGCGTGTCTTGCCCCAGCATAACACGCGCTTGATGCAGGTCGTAGTGGGATTGACGGTGTTGATAGTGGCGGAGTCTCTCCCCTACATTGGCGGGTTCATTAGTGTTGGAGTAGGATTGATAGGGCTTGGTGCCGTCTTGTTAAGCCGATTTGGCACACGACTGTATAGTAAACCTAAACATCCCCTCACACTATAAAAACAGAGTTCTGATTCTCTATTAAATAATGCTGGAAAGATGGGACGGATACCCACAATATGCCGCTCAGCCCATTATAACTGAGCGAAGCTGCATACGTGGCGTCCATTGAGGTGAACATGAGTATTGATGTTGAACTTACTGACCTTGCCTACGGCGGAGATGCCGTAGGGCGATATGAGGGACGGGTCCTCTTCGTCCCCGGTGGCATTCCTGGCGAACGTGTGCGTGTCGATATCGTCGAAGAACGGCGAGGACACGCCCGCGCAAATCTGCTGGAGATACTCCGACCCGCACCAGAGCGGGTCGATCCTGCCTATCCTTTGCTCACCGACAGTGGTTGTCAATGGCAGCATATCGCATATCCCGCACAGCTTACCTGGAAAGCCCATATCGTGCGCCAATTACTGGTACGTATCGGCAAACAGCCTGACGCCCTAGTCCATCCCACCATTGGTATGCCACCAGACCTCTCGCCCTGGCACTACCGTAATATCGCGTTATTTTCCGTTGGGCCCTCTGGCGAAGTGGGCTTCAAACTGACAGAAAGCCATGACATACAAGATATGGCAGACTGTCCGTTGCTGCATCCCGCCCTCGATCAAGTCTATCAACGGGTACGTGCGAAACTCATCAATTATTTCGGCGACTCTCTCGGTGAGATGATTCAGGGCTTCACCATTCGCGGAGCGGTGGGTGCCATTGGCGGACCCGGCACAGGCATGGTGACAACAGGTGCAAAAGCCGTACCTACCCTGCTCACCATACACGCTCGCCCCGGCTCTCTGATGGAAAACCCACAACAGCTGGCGCAAGAACTGATGACCATCGCCCCCGGTATCGTGGGTGTCATTATTGAGCGCGTTGGTGGCCGCTATGGACGTGTCTTCGTTGGACAAGAATTTTTGACCGATGTCGTGCTTGGCCGTCGTTATCGCGTCTCAGCCGACTCCTTCTTCCAGGTCAATCTGGTGCAGGCCGCGACCCTCGTTGAGCGTGCCCTCAACATGCTTGAGCCACAACGAACCGATGTGGTGCTCGACGGCTATAGTGGCGTTGGTCTCTTCTCCGCGTTCCTGTCAGGACGCACATCACGTGTCATCGCCATCGAGTCGCAGCCAAGCGCAGTCATGGATGCCCGCGCCAGTGCGATCTTGAATAATCAGAATAACATTACAGCCCTGGAAGGCACCCTTGAGCGTATTCTGAGCCAGTTGCATTATCGGCGCGAGCGCATTGACCTCGCCCTCGTCGATCCGCCACGCGCTGGTTGCCATCCGAAAGCACTACAAGCGTTGCAGATACTTGCCCCGCGCACCATCTGCTACGTCTCCTGTGACCCAAGCACACTGGCACGCGATATCGCCACCCTCTGTTCCGGTGGTCGCTATCGCCTCATCGCAGCACAGCCAGTGGATATGTTCCCACAGACCTATCATATCGAGTGTATCGCGCTGCTTGCCCGCGTAGGCGCACGCTAATCTGACCCATACAAAACAGAAGAGATCGGCCATACGGTATATCGTATGGCCGATCTCTTCTGGTGTCGCCTAGCTACATTTGATCGACATAAGAAGGTTTCTTACTAAGCAAAACCTCAATCTTCGTTCCCTTGCTGACAAGCGTACCCGCGGGCGGGCTCTGCTGCATCACATACCCTGGCGGCAGATCATCGGTAGCAACAT
Organism: Ktedonobacterales bacterium; assembly: GCA_038199755.1. GTDB lineage: Bacteria > Chloroflexota > Ktedonobacteria > Ktedonobacterales > Ktedonobacteraceae > JBBPYR01. Next base: position 4,379 of record JBBPYR010000229.1, read on the forward strand.
CTTCACCTACCACCACCACCTCAAGGCCCTTCTCCTGCGCCTTAGCCATCGCACTCAACAAATCCAACCTTTTCAGCGCTGGAGACTGTAGACTCCTCGACTCCATTTTCGACACAACCGTGCTAAACCATACGTTGAGGTTTTTCTTCTCGTCGCTTTCCTTTTTCGCCTTGTCTACCTTATCCTTGTACTCTCTGACAGCAGAAATCTCATCAGTGAGCACAAAGGGATGATCCACATGGTCAAAGATAATATCCGTATCCTTACTACCAGGCGTTTCTACGTAGACATTGCCGATATCCAGGAAGCGGTCGAGCACATTTGTGACCTCGACACGAATATCGCGAATGTTTTTATATTCAGCCTCAATACGCGACTCAAAGCCAAAGATGAGCTTGCGTTCCAGGTCAATGATACGCTTATTCGTCAGAATATACACATCATCGGCATAGTTGATATAGATCAAGCCCATCGCAATCAGCAAGCCAAGCACGACAATGCCCATGAAAAAGGCCCACCCTTGCAGCAAATTACTTGGGATAAACCCTATCGAAGGTGTCACCACAGCAACAGGCAAGAGGACAATCAACGCCACAAAAGGAATGGCGAGATTGCGATACAAAACATACATTGAACGCTGAATGTACTTCACTGTGTATTCGCCTGAAGAGTAGCGAATCTCCGCGGGAATACGCAAAACGCCACCGAAGGTGCGGCGCGGCCCCAGCAAACGATCATCTTTAATGGCTTTACCATCTTTATCACGTTTATAGTATGCTTCGTCTGCGTCTTCCAGGGGCTTGACATCTTTTCCCTTTGCCAGCTTATCCAGCATTGCCGCCAACTCTGGGTCCTGCGGCACAGGAAGCGGCACCTCTTTTGGCTTCTTCGACTTAATATCATCAGTGATGCTCGTCAAAGCATCTTTTACTACTTTCGGATTGGGCACATTCTTGAGCAGTAAATCGCCGCCAGTCAGATAAACGTGAACCGTTCCAAAGCGCAGCAAGACACCCAGAAAACTTTCTGTTTTAATGCCCACCTGCTGCACCTTATCAAGGGTCGTCACCTTTCGTTTTGGGTTCAACAAACCACTCGACTCGATGATGCGCTTATTGGTAATAATATACGTTTCTAGCCACCACACCACGAGGTCTTTCCACGCAAACCAGATGCCCGTAGCAATGACGAGCAAAATCACGAGCGTATATACGAAAATCCACAACGCCCCTAGTGCTTTCAGGGAGACAGAACCCCACACCACAAGCAGCAGCAGCACGAGCGATCCCAAAAAAGGCAGCGCAGGTTGCACCAGAAACCACCAGTGCTCACGAACAACAATGCGCACTTCTTCATCCAGTTCCTGACCTGAGAAATGCCATTTATGATCTTTACCACGCCTGAACTGTTGCAGCCCAAAACGCGGACGACCAGAACGCCAACGATCTTCTGGCGCTATTGGCTTATTTGCGTCAGGTTTCGCTTTTGTTGCAATTTTGTTATTGGCTTTCTGCGCCATCTGTCACCTCAAGGTCTTCTTCTATGTGCTAATACGCTCACTCTTCTACGTTGCCCTTAAAGTAGAACACTACGAGAACGGCACACGCTACTTCTTAGCAGCGGGAGGGGATGCTTTCTTGGTACGTGACGAAATCAAAGCTATTAGCGCGGCGATAACCGCAATCACAAACAGCACAGGAACATATTGAGCGGGGTCAGGCAGCATAAACACGGTTGAAAACGTTGTCTGCCCATCGGCGGTTCTGGCAAAGAAGCCACCTGTATTAATATAGTACAACACCGCAGCCCCGGCAATCAGTGCCGGAATCACACCAATAAAACGCTCAGATTGTGTCGCAGGCTTGGGAAATGCTCTATTCCCAATATAATAACCCAGCGCAACAACAAGCGCGAATAAGAGTAGCGTCCAGAACGGCCCAAAGCTAGAGGCCGTTGCAGCAGCTGGCGCGCTAGGCGTAGACGCCTTTCCTGTCACCAGGAAACTCAATGTTGACGGCAACCGCACCAAAAACTGACCGATTATCTGGTCTGTACTCGGATGAATCAGTGCCGCTGCTAGCAAGATGAAAATTAAAGAAATACACTCTCGTCGCCAACCTCGGATAAAACCACCGATAGCGAAGGCGAATATGACCACAAAGAAACACTGTTGATCAGTAAATGGCAACGAAGACATGTGGAATAAGTCTCCCCTCTAGGCATCAGATGTTACATCGCGCTTATATGTATACTATAGCAACTCCCGCAACTTCGCTCTTCCCTTAGTTTCCCGTTTCACCTGTAATGATACCACACGTTATCTCTACCGACTAGTGGTGTTCTAGGCCAAAATGGTTCAGGTTCCTACTATTGTGATGTAAAAAAGATTTTTGTGTATCTTATCGGAAGAAGGCATAAAATGAGTGATAGCAGCAGGTAGACCACAATCCAAATTATCAGCACCTGTGTCATATGTGCCCGATACAGCGAGGGCAGATAATTTACCAAGGCGTATTTTCCCCATTTTAACGGAACCAACGTAAGATTTAAACCATTCTTCCCATTGAAGCTATGCAGCAACGCCAGTCGATTATAGAGTATGCCATAGGCCGTGCCGACGAAGAAGAGCAGCAACGCCAACCAGTTCCGCCGTTGCTGCAACACATACGCCAGATAAAACGCATACAGCGGCAACAAGACAATAATGAAGCGCGCTGGCGGGCACCAGCCGCCCGTCCAATCCTGCAAACTAGCAGTTTCAACAATATAGGGTATCGTCAGCAACAGCACCAATATAGTGTAGAAGGCATAGCGTTTTCTCGTGCAAGCAAGCAGAACCCCCGCCAATAAGAGGAAGAAAATGGGAAAGTTCACAATCAGTCCGTACTCCTGGTCAAATAACATGCCCACCACACCCTTCGACAAGGAACCAGTAAAGGGCCGATTATCCATGGTGATCTGGTTTACCGCCGGATTCAATGTCCCCCAGAACAGCAGATTATAGACTTCAAAGGCCACAAACAGACCTGCTACCGGCAAAAGATACGCCAGCAGGGTAGGCACATCACGCAATTTGTGCAAGCGATACAGCTTATACAGATAGGCAAAAAACAGCACAATCTCTAGCAGGGCAAAGCGAATATGAATCCACGGCAGCAGGCCCAGACAGAGCGAGCACAGCAGATGGTCATACCACGCCACCTCTTGCTGCACCACCTTGCGAGTCGCATACAGACAGAGCAAGGCAGCTATCGGCTCGATAAACACCAGATGGGCATACAGCGTCAACGGAGAAGCCAGCGCAAACGCCATGCTCACCAGCAAAGCGAGAGGAGGCTTAATATCCAGCTCACATAACAGCAGGTAGACATTCCACACGATCAGCAGTGTCACCGCCGACATAAACAGCACAGCCCCCAGCCAGCCCGCCAGCGCGAAAGGGATCGCCCAGAGCACTGGCCCACCAATGCCATGAATCGGCATCACACGACCGGAAGCAGCTACCATCACATGCGGATCGATGTTCTGTGGATAGAACGCGTGATAATCGCCGTTGCGATAATCCTGTATCACATTCAGCGAATGATACTTCACCAGCGTCTGACTGATAATCAGATAATGTGGCTCGTCGCCAGAGGGTGCGCGGGGAGCTTTCGCATACCAAAAGGCAATACCGGAAAAAAGTAGCCCACAAAGAAGAAGACAGAGAGAGAGGAGGATAGCCATGTATTGCTGCCGATAAATGTACCAATACTTTGCTAATCGCATACGCTCTTCTCTCCAAACATTTTATGTTCTGCCTACTTACATACAAACGAGTCATTGGCTAAAGAGATAACAAACGAAACACGAGTGAGTATCACCCGTTTGCGATCATTATACTCACTTACAAATAGGCTCTTTTTGCTGAATGTATCCCATTTTGTAGAGGGGTACTTTTGGGAGGTATGCATCCCCAAAACAGCAAGCAAAAACACTGTTTAGAAGGCATGCTCTTTTCACGGACATTGGCCTTACTTCGGCTTGTGGAGTTCTTTTATTGCATAGGTCAATTGTTCCATTTCGGGTACTTTCTGATTGTCTTTATAGGTAAAATGTGCTATAATTGAGAGGAATAGAAACATGTCGCATCTCTGCCCCCACTGCACAGCAAGCTACTGTAATTCTATGGAATAACGCCTTCTGGCTATGTCTTCTTAACTCTTTGGCGAGGATGAATATATTATGGAAATGGGCAATATAAGGCTAGTTAGTATTGTAAATGAGATGACAGGAGCCTATCTTGACTACTCTATGAGTGTTATAGTGGCCCGTGCCCTCCCCGATGTACGGGATGGTTTGAAGCCGGTTCATCGTCGTATTCTCTATGCAATGGACCAGATGGGTCTCCAATCGACCAAACAATTTCGTAAATCTGCCGGTACCGTTGGTGAAGTCCTCAAAAGCTATCACCCTCACGGCGACGCGGCTGTATATGACTCTCTTGTACGCATGGCACAACCCTGGAGCATGCGCTATCCGCTCGTACTCGGACAAGGCAACTTCGGCTCACAGGACGACGATCCGCCAGCGGCCATGCGTTATACCGAAGCGAAAATGGCTGCCATCACCGATGAGCTGTTGCGCGACATCGAGAAAGATACCGTCGATTTCATACCCAACTATGACAACCAAACAGAAGAACCAACCGTCCTTCCGGCCCGTCTCCCTAACTTGTTGCTGAACGGCTCGACGGGTATCGCTGTGGGCATGGCAACGAACATTCCCCCTCACAACCTTAACGAAATCTGTGATGGTATTATCTACCTGATCGATAATCCCGATGCCACCACCGAGGACCTTTCTCACATCATACATGGCCCCGACTTCCCCACAGGCGGCATCATGCATGGACGCGAGGGCATTCGCAACATGTATGCCAATGGTCGTGGACGTATCGTGGTACGGGCCCGCACCCAAATCGAAACATCCGAGCGTGGCCGCATGTGCATCATCACTACAGAGCTTCCCTATCAGGTCAACAAGGCCGAACTGGTCAAAAAGATCGCAGAGATGGCACGCGACAAAAAAATTGACGGCATCTCCGATGTACGCGACGAGTCCGACCGCCACGGCATGCGCATGATGGTTGAACTCAAGCGCGACGCCAACCCTGATAGCGTGCTGAACTCGCTTTTCAAATATACTGCCATGCAGAGTGCATTTAACGCCAACATGCTCGCGTTAGTAGATCGTCAACCGCGTACACTCACGCTCAAGCAATTCTTACAACACCATATTCACCACCGTGAAGTGGTCATCACGCGCCGCACACGCTTTGAACTGGCCAAAGCCGAGGCACGCAAGCACATCTTAGAGGGCTTGAAACTTGCCCTCGATCACCTTGATGAATTGATCGCCACCATTCGGCAGTCACGCAGCGATACCTCTGGCCTCTCGCTCGAACTACAACAACAATTTGGCTTCTCTGAAGAGCAGGCCAAAGCTGTGCTCGACCTGCGCTTGGCACGCTTGGCCGGATTAGAACGCCAGAAAATCGATGACGAACTCAGAGATGTCCTACAACACATCGACTACTACAACATGTTGCTCAACGACATCAACGAGATACGTAAACTCATCCGCGCCGACCTCAAGGACCTCAAAGAAAAATATGGCGATGCCCGCCGCACCGACCTTGCCGACGCCGAGGCCAGCGAGTTCCGCGACGAGGACCTCATTGCCAACGAAGAGGTGGTCGTCACGCTTACAGAAAAGGGCTATATCAAGCGTCTGCCCTCCAACACCTACCGCGCCCAACGCCGTGGTGGGCGTGGCATTAGCGGCATGGCCACACGTGTAGACGATGCCGTGCGTCACCTGCTCGTCGCCCATAGCCATGATAGCCTGCTCTTCTTCACCGACCGTGGCCGCGTCTTCCAATTGCGCGTCTATGAGCTCCCCGACACCAGCCGCACGGCCAAGGGCGAGCATATCATCAACCTGATCTCTATCGAGCAAAAAGAACGTGTCACCGCCATCGTCTACGTTCCCAAAGGAGCCAGCCGCGACTTCATGATCGTCGCCACCAAAAAGGGTGAGGTCAAGAAGACCGCCATGGACGAATTCGAGGTGGTACGCCGCTCCGGTCTGATCGCCATGGACCTCGAGCCAGACGACGAACTGATCGGCGCGAAGCTTGCCCATGCAGATGACGACGTGCTGCTGATTACCGCACACGGACAGGCCATCCGCTTCACCGTTGAGGAACTCCGTTCGGCGTCGCGCACAAGCGGCGGTGTACGCGGCATTCGCCTTGGCAACGGCGATACCGTCGTTTCACTCAACCTCGCGCCCCTGGGCAGCGAACTGCTGATCGTCACCGAAAACGGCTTTGGCAAACGCACGCCGATTGACCAATATCCCCTCAATAATCGCGGCGGCGGCGGCGTGATGACCGCGAGAGTCAATGACAAGACGGGCAACGTGGCAACCGCGCGTATCCTCACCGAGCACGACAACGATCTCATGATCATCTCGGCCAGCGGCATCGTCATTCGCCAGGATGTCACCAGCGTCAAGCAATCGGGCCGCGCCACCCAGGGCGTCACCCTCATGAACGTCGGCGATGGCGATAAAGTCGTTGCCGTGGCCACCACCAACGGCAAGAAAACCGATGCCACCGATGCCGATGGTGCCGCCAGCGAAGAGGTGGACGAGAATGGGGAGATTGTGGTACCTGGAGAGATTGTGGAGAATGGAGAAGCAGAAGAAGCTGTAACTCAGACCGACACAGCCACTGTTGAAGAATAATAATAAAGCTAGTAAAGCAGGGCGACTGCCTAATCCGCTGAAAGTGGATTGGGCAGTCGCCCTGCTTTACTACTACCCACTTTACACAATGCGGGGATTGCGTACATTCGGGTCTTCCGGCGACCCCGGTTGCACCCCTTCGGGTAGAACGGTTTGCCCAAAGAACGTATCATCTCCCTCTTCATCCGCGACAACGGCATCTGTCGTGCGAGACTCTTCCACTGCACTATCACCCCCTATACCCTCCACAGATGGGTCACGTTGTAGCCCATACCCCTGAGAGGTAACCGCAAGTCGCTCATCTCCCTGCTCTTGCTGCGCAGGATGCACCTCGGACGCCCCATTTTGTAACAAGACCTTGAGCGCATCTTGCATCCGCTCTCCG
>JBBPYR010000230.1:0-6122 GCA_038199755.1 Ktedonobacterales bacterium
CACCCGACCTATTCGGGTGCCGCACGTTTGTGCTTCTCTCACTTCTCACAACTTACAACTACCCTAGTGCCTCTTGCCCAACTTCGACGGACTCAACGGGGGCGCGATCCTCGTCATAGTCGGATGGTGTGGTCACGTCGCTCCCTCTTCTCGCGCCGAGTGCCTGGAAGACAGGGGTGAGGATCAGGCTCAGCACCAGATTGAGGATGAGGGCGATGACTCCTGCATACAGTGGTAGCGTGTTCCCACCGCCAAGCGGGAACGCATAGACTGACACCACCGCCTTAGCGGTACCCCCCAGGATGCCAGAGAAGGCCATATAGGTACCATAGATCATGCCAGCGGCCCAGCCGACGAGCATGGCCCAACGGTTGAACCAGTTCGTGTACAATCCCAAGTACACCGGAATCAGCGTTTGCAACATCCAGATGCCGCCGAGCAACTGGAAGTTGATAACGTTGGCGGGTGGTACATAGACGATAAACAAGAGCGCACCGAACTTCACCACGAGCGAGGTGATCTTCGCCGCCTGTGACTCCTGACGGTCGGTGGCGTTGCGGTTGAAGTACTCTTTATAGATGTTGCGCGTGAACAGGTTCGCGGCTGCAATCGACATCACCGCAGCTGGGACCAGCGCACCAATCGAGATGGCGGCGAAGGCGAAACCTGCGAACCAGGACGGGAAGGCGAAATTGATCAGCGCGGGCACCGCACCGTTCGCTGTACCACCGAGTGGCTTGATCTTGGCCGCGATAGCCATATAACCGAGCAGAGCCAGCAGGCCGAGCATCAGCGAGTAGATGGGCAGCAGGGCCGTGTTGCGCTTCACCACTTTGGAACTGTTGCTACTTAAAACGCCAGTGATCGAGTGTGGATAAAGGAATAGAGCCAGGGCCGAGCCGAGTGCCAGCGTCACATACGCTCCATACTGCTTGGGTGAGAGAATGTCAAAGAACGTTTGCGCCGTGTGGCTGCTTGACGCAAGCTGCTTGCTCGCCGTCGCCTTTGCTTGCACAGCAGCGAAAATGTGGTCAAAGCCACCTAGCCGAATTGGAATGTAAATGAGAGCGGCGAACAACACGATGAAGATCATAACGTCCTTGACCATGGCGATCATCGCGGGGGCACGCAAGCCGCTTGTGTAGGTATATGCCGCGAGGATGACAAAGGCTATCAGCAATGGTAGATCAATGTTTAGGCCGAAGATTGATGTGGTCAGCGGAATACCAAGTCCCGCTAACGAGATTTGAATGCCATACATCTGCAGGGCGATGTAGGGCATGGTCGCCAGGATGCCTGTGAAGGCTACAGCCAGTGCTAGTGAGGGGCTGCCAAAACGATCTTTCACAAAATCAGCCGCCGTGACATAACCACGCTGTTTGCACACCGCCCAGAACTTGGGCATGAGCAGGAAGATCAACGGATAGACGAGCACGGTATAAGGAACGGCAAACCAGCCGCTCAACGCGCCCGCACCAAACATCGCCCCTGGTACCGCGATGAAGGTATAGGCCGTGTAAAGGTCGCCACCGAGTAGGAACCAGGTGATCAGTGTTCCGAAGCGGCGTCCTGCTAGGCCCCATTCATTAATGAGGTTAAGGTCGCCTCGTCGCCAACGGGCCGCGACAAAACCCAGCACTGTAACCAGGAGGAAGAAAAAGATAAAGACAATTAGCGCATCAAGATGCATCAACGTATCTCCCTTACTTTGTACGATGTTTCACAGCACACTGTGCAAGAAACCTGTGTAACCGCAGAAAGACAAGCAGAGGATTGTCCTATGCATTTGAAAAGTAGACAATCGCTGTGATGGCTGCGGTAAGAAGAATCCACAGTAACTGGTACCAATAGAAGAAGGGAATGCCAATAAATGCTGGCTCGCGGAAGTTATAAAAAGGTGGCCACAGTAACGCGATGAAGGGAATAATTAGGAGCAGAAGGAGCCAGGAGCGGCCTCTTCTCTGAGGACGGGAAGCCATGACAAATCTCCTTTTGAAATGGGTACGTTCAAAAACGGTACAACATGTGAGAAGCAAAAGGACGGCATGACAATAGAGTCGCCATGACAATAATGCTACGGCATTTTGTGATAAATGTCAACGTGCTATAATGTGAGGAGAACGCAACAACGTGTCAATGAATTGGATGTCTAAAGGGGCATCACTACCGTGGGAGGATGTGGATGATGGCAAGGGCAGAACACAAAGTACGCTTATATTTTCCTGATCAAATGCAACAAATTGAAGGACAAGAACTGTTTTCCCTCGAATATGAGGAAAAAGCCACTATTTCTGATGAAATAGAAATTCCTCCTTTACCGCATGGGTCGCGTATTCTTAATGGACAATATCGTATTATGCGCTTGCTCTATCAGCGACCGCGCTTAAATCTTTATCTAGGGCGCCGGTGTGCCGGGACTGGAAAACAAGAGCCTCTGGTAGCGATACGCGAACTGGTGTTGACTGGTCTCTCAGCTCAGGTAAGTGCGCAGATCGAAGCCGCAGCCTTTGAAGAATTTGTTTCGCCAACTGTGATTGGTTCGCCGCGCCTCTCCTCCTCTGGTGATCGTGCCTCCACGGAGGGTGAGCGGCACTACCTGGTGATCCAACTGGATGAAAGTGCCAAGACGCGCAAATCCGATGCGATAACACTTGATGACTTGCTCCTCACAACGCGTGCGTGGCCTAGCTGGTTGAGCAGTGAAGTCGCGTTACAGTGGGGAAGCCAGATCTGCCGAATGGTGGCACGGCTTCATCGGCTGGGCGCGAAACCGGGGGATGTATCACCGACCACGATTTTAGTGGATCGTACGGGTTTGGCAACATGGCCACCCGTGTTGCTCCCCTCATGGCCGCCAGCACCTCAATACTGGGGAACGTCGTACAGCGAACTGCCCACGCCTCTGTTACACTGCCGTGTGTTTCCAGTTGTCAAATGCTCTTTGCAAAATGTGTTCGTGGCACCAGAGGCACTGTATGGCATGAGCGATGCCCGTTCCGATGTCTATATGCTCGGTGCGATTCTCTACCTATTGATGACCCATTATGCGCCAGTGGCGGCGGCAAGGCGGTTACGGGTAAACTATCCCGTGCAAGGATTACAGGCACTGGATGCCCTGGAATTGGCCGCGCCCTGTCTGCTTAACACAAAAATTTCGCCTGAAATGGAGCAGGTATTGCTCTGTGCGCTCTCACTCGCCCCTGATGACCGCTATCAAAGCGTGTTTGAGCTGGTTGAGGCTCTTGAGAATGTCACCCTGCTCCCGTAAACTGTGTGGATGCTTAATCCGACTTAATCCCAGACAAAGAATTCCAGGAAATTGCGGTCGGGGTCATAGACATAAAACTGTGTGACCCCATCGCCGCGTGGTTGCGGCCCGCCTGCGATCTCTATATTATGGGCACGCAGGTAGGCCAATGCCTTTTCTATGTCATCAATCTCGAAGGCGATATGATGGGCGCGACCAGTGCGCGCAGATTCTCCTGCTTCCGCGAAACCTGCGGGCGCAGTGGTGTGCTTGGCTGAGATCAGGTGTATCTGAAAATCTGGCCCCTGGAACCAGCGACCACCGAAGTCGAAATTATTGGGGCGTGGTACCTCTTGCAGCCCCAATAGATCACCATAAAACCGACCTGACCGCTCCAGGTCTTGCACAACGAGTGCTGTATGGTCCATCTTGCGCAGTTGCATGCTCTCTCTCCCTCTATAAAATCGTCAAACGTGCTTCGTAATTTTGTTCAAAAATGAAAATGGGGGAACGGTGTAAGCATCCTTAGGGACGCGCTCAAGCTGGTCCCTTACGTTCTTCCTCTTCATTTTTAAAGGGTGTTACATGTAGCCTCATTGTATAGCGTGCCGTGTGGTTATACAAGGCTAAAAGAGTCAAGAACGTCACCACTCGCCCAGAAATTTCTGGGCGAGTGGTGGCCTTAAAGAAAGTATAACGTTATTGCCAACCCTTGACAGCTTGCTTGCTTGAACGTATACTTAAACAAGAAGCTATCTACTGATAGCCAGCCACAACACACCTGTCCTCTGTATCCTTCCTCCCCTCCTTCATACCCCCTATGGAGACACTACTATGCCCTTCCCAAACATACGTCACTGGTTTGCTCCCCATGCAACCCCTGCTCCTGCCCTTGCAGAAGCCGAGAGTTCCGCACCGCATATACAAGAGCAGATAAACCCGACCGCTCTGTCTTCTAGTCCGACCCAGGAGGATTGGTACTGGGGTAGGCTAGCCACAGGCAGCGAGGAAGACTACTATTGGCGTCGCCTCTCAGATAATTGGTACCAGAAAGATGTAATTCCTTCGACTTATCTGGAGCTGCATAACGCCTGCTATGAGGCGTATAACGCCAATCCGTTGGCCTTCGCCATCATCGAAATGACGACGAGCTTTGTGCTAGGAAAGGGCGTCACGGTCGCTGCCCAGCATCCCGAGGTGCAACGCGTGCTGCTGGATTTCTGGCATGATCCCGATAATCATATGGACACACGGGTCTATGACCTCTGCACCGAGTTGTCCCTCTACGGCGAACAATTCATTCGTTTCTACGTGAACAGGATGGATGGCAGCGTCAAAGTCAGGCAGATAGACCCCTCTATTATTGACCAGATCGAGACGGACCCCGAAGACATCGAAAAAGCCTTGCGCTTCCATCGTCGCCCCATTGGTCCTAGTTCAACCTTGCCCGGTGATCCACTGCCGCCATTAGCGCGCACACCGTCGGAGCAGCAAAGTTTTGCCGGTGAGTGGTTAGAGGCAGGCTCGGAGGTGGTGCAGTTTTGTATCAACAAGGTCTCGAACGCCAAGCGTGGCAAGAGCGATCTGGCAACACTGCTGCCCTGGTTGCGCCGCTATAAAGATTGGTTGACCGACCGTGTCAGAATCAACAAGTATAAAGGCGCATTTTTGTGGGATGTAGAGTTACAAGGCGCCGATAGGAAGGCCATCGAGCGCAAGAAAATGGAATATGCCTATCCTCCTGAGCCGGGCAGCGTCATCATTCATAATGAGGCCGAGAAGTGGTCGGCGGTAAAGCCAGAGATCAACGCCAACGAGGCGGCAGAAGATGGACGCGCTCTAAAACTTATGATTGCAGTTGGCGCCCAACTACCAGAACACTACCTCTCAGATGGCAGTTATGGCAATCGTGCCACCGCAGCAGAGATGGGCCTGCCCACCTTTCTTAAATTTCAGCGCAGACAACACGTCATGCGTGCCATGCTGCGTGTGGTGCTTGATCGTGTGCTGCTGGAAGCACAAAAGGCTAAACGGCTCCCACCTCAGTTTGATACCAGCTATGATATTCTCTTTCCAGAGATCGACGTAGCTGACCATCAAACCCTTGCCAGCGCGACCCAACTGCTCGTTTCGGCATTGACCACAGCCAAGCAACAAGGCTGGGTCAGTGATGAAACGGCTATGCGCCTGCTCTTCCAGTTCGCGGGTGAGGAGATAGACATACACGAGGAACGCGAACGCATTCATTCTGTTGCGGACAAAGAGGTGTAAGATGCCACTCGACTCACGCAAGGCTCTCCATCTGCTTCAGGTCGTGGCACGCTGCTATACTGGAAGACAACGTACCGTGGTGGCAGTGACATTGGCAAGTGGCAGCTATAGCTACACTGCCCTACAGGTCATCATGCGCCCCCAACAAATCCCCGATCCCCAGCTCTATGATGTAAGCGCGTTACCCGCTCCGAGCACTGTAGACATGGTGATGATTGCCCCGCTTGGCACGAATCTTACGGGTGTTGTTTATGTCGCGGATACAACAACTGCTAGCAGCAGCGCGGTTGCCAGTGCCGCCAAGTATGAAATTCTTGAAGTGCTGCCCGTGGGCGTGCTCCCTGGTGGGAGCCATCTGCGCGTATTGTTACGACGTTTACGCTGACGCTAGTAAATAGTGTAATTGATGCTGTTTAAAATGAAAACTGGTAACGATGGCATCTGCTGTAGGGACCAGCATCAGCGCGTCCAAGAGACATCAACCCAAGCGAACATCTCAGCTTTTCAGTAGGGGCGGGGGAGGCGGACGAGGCGGGGTGGGGGGCCAATGGGGGGCCCGGGCCCGGGGAAACAACCCCCATTTGGGGGGTTTCCCCCCCCCCCC
>JBBPYR010000231.1:0-14472 GCA_038199755.1 Ktedonobacterales bacterium
ATCAAATCTTACCAGGAGAAAAAATTGAGCAATAGCGCGATGAAAAAGGCCATAATTACAGCGGTAAAGAATACGAAGGTCAGAGCGCGCCGAAAGTAGCGTCTGCTACTATCATATACCGCATCAACCTCAGCCGAATATAAATCACCTGGAGCTACCGATGTGGCGCGGCTCAAAGTTTGCATGTCTTGTGTGCGCACAAAACCTCGCGTCCTGATCGCCCCATGCTTATACATAGATACATTCGTGTAAACGCCCCAACCTATGCCTAAAGCAATCACCAATAGCATGATCAGAAACGTCAGTAACATAGCTTGTTCCCTCATCTAGCAGGCATTCTGCCCTCGTTTGTGAACTATTTCACATCTATATAGTGAGACGTAACACAAACGAAAATCTCCAATGCACAGGGAGTTGTGTACGCTTGCTCTATGCTCGCTACATACTACCTACTGCATTGGAGAATTAATCCAGTCAGGAACCGTGAAAAATGCACTATGACGAACTTATAAGACGGCAGTTACTTTACGTATTTTTCCGCCACGTAGAAATGTCAAGGGAATCTTATCGCCGATACGATGCCGTTTGACGATCTGTTGCAGGTCACGTGGCTCGGTAACGGGCGCATCCTGGGCGGCGATGATGATGTCGAGCCGTTTGATCTCCGCACGTTCGGCAGGGCTATTGGGGCGAATCTCGATGATCTCCATGCCCGTAGCTTGTGTCAGGTGCAGTGTGCGCTGCAAGGTTGCATCAAGCTGCTTTTTCATCCCGCCAACGCCTATTGAGACATTCGTATTGCCCGGCTCGCGTTTCTGGGCGAAGCGTGCAATCACGGTCTTCACGGTATCTAGTGGTACGGAAAAGCCCAATCCTTGTGCCATTGGCATCATCGCGGTGGTGATGCCGACGACGCGTCCCAGACTATCCACCAAAGGGCCACCTGAGTTGCCGGGGTTGATGGGGGTGTCCGTTTGGATCAGATTGGTCATCTTACGCGCACCGGGAATGTCAAGCGTGCGGTTGAGCGCGCTGATGACGCCCGCCGTGACGGTCCAGTTGAGTCCGTAGGGATTGCCGACAGCGATTGCCAGTTGTCCGACGCGCAAGGGCACGCGCCCAAGCTCGGCAACGGGCAGGTGATCGGCTCCGATGCGCAAGAGTGCCACATCGACGTTGGGATCGCTACCTATCAGGCCCGCGTCAAACTTGCGCCCATCGGCGAGTGTGACCTGGATGCGGCGGGCATGCTCGACCACGTGGGCATTGGTGAGGATTTGCCCATCGGAGGCAAAGATAAAGCCGGAGCCGAGGCCACCGCCAAATTCCTGTGGGGGCGCAAAGCGGCTAGCATAACCGCCGCGCCCACCTTGCCGTTCTATATCGATACGCACGACCGCTGGCCCAACCCGTTCCGCGGCAGTCGTGACTGCATTCGAATAAGCATCCAATGCCTGGATGTCCTTTTCATTTGTACTCATAGTGAGGGTCGCACTTTCTCGTGGAACCAATGTTTCGTCGTCGTTTGCGAGGCTACGACTCAATCAGTTTGCTAGCCATTGTATCACATTCTACGGCTGGGCTGTCAAAATGTTGCGTTGGAGAGGAGTGAAGCACGGCTGTTCACGCTCAAATGCGATGGTGGCTTGTGCCATTTTTGTGTCTGGTTGTGTTTCTCATAGCGCGGTTGTGTCTCTCATCTGATGTCAAAAGTGCTGTCAACCTGAGTGGTATTTCGAGCTGTTCGATCCACGATAGAGAGGCGTTCACGGAGGGCAAGAAGCTGCGGATGCAGGCACTTTTTGCGCAAATATAGACCAAAAATCAGCAAGAAGGGAGAAGTTTTTTCGCTGGAAGCGAGTAAGCTTAGAGGAAAGAAATGTTCACACATTACATGGAGGTGTTATGGGAAACGTTATTGTTGGTGCAACGCTGTCACTGGACTGGTTTATGAATGATCGAAATGGAGATATTAGCCGCCTGTATCCCGATCTACAAGCATTACGAAAAACAGAGATGCTTGCTGAAGAAATCCAAACGACAGGCGCACCCTTCTCCCACGGGATGCGCAACGAGATAGAGCTTTGAAGTGAACAGGGTTTCAGGCCACTTCCGTTTTACTGATGTAGATTGCGACGATGAGAGCGTTCTCAGTGCTCCAAGAAACGTGCCTAATTCTATTCTTGATGAGCAAAAGTGGAACTGGCTTGAAACCCTGATGATGGGACCACCATAGTAAGTAAATCTTTTTCCCTCACTCATACGTGTACGTATCAGAATTACCAACATAGGAGGAAAGTAACGGTACCTGAAATCTAGTGATGAGCATACACGTTCGCGAAAAGGAAAAGACAATGCGATCAGATAGTACCATACCCAACGAGATACGGGGAGCCAATCGGATGACACGCAACGCTGCCACTGGTAAATGGATGACAGGGTTTGCGCGCGTGGGTTATGCGGCAAAAGGAGTTGTCTATCTCATTATCGGATTTTTAGCGGCGCAACTCGCGATTGGCCAGGGCGGCAAGACAACCGACCAGCGAGGCGCGCTTCATACCATTTATGACCAGCCATTAGGTAAATTTTTACTGATCGTTGTCGCCATTGGCCTGCTGGCTTTTGCTCTGTGGAGCTTCATTCAAGCCATCTATGATACCGAGGGCAAAGGGAACGAAGCGAAAGGTATCATGGCACGTATCGGCTACGCGGCTGTTGGCATTGCTTATGCCGCCCTGGCTTTCGGGGCCTATCAAATCGCGACGAGTACTGGCAGTGGTGGAAAGAGTTCGTCCACCTCAACCCAGGACGCGACGGCAAAGTTGCTCCAGCTTCCCTTTGTTGGTGTGCCCTTGGTCGTCATCGTAGGACTGGTCGTGCTTGGCGTGGCTTTGTACCTGTTTGCAAAAGCCTATAACGCGAAGTTTCAGAACACGCTCAACCTGGCAACGTTGAGAGCGCAGATGAAAAAAGTGCTTCTCTTCCTGGGCAGGCTGGGGTATAGCGCGCTCGGTGTGGTCTTCACGATCATCGGATTCTTCATAATAGTAGCGGCTGTGCAGTTTAATCCACAAAAGGCGAAAGGTCTGGATACTGCGCTCAGTGAGCTTTTGCATCTGCCTTTCGGCCCGGTGTTACTAGGCATTGTGGCCCTCGGACTGATCGCCTATGGCGTCTATTCGTTCGTAGAGGCTCGTTATCGCCGCCTTGGTCGGGCGTAATCTCTCACCAAATGTGTGGTAACGTAACAGGAGAAGCGTGCGCCCCTCTGAATGGGCAGAGAGGAGCAGGCCTTGCGTATCTGTGTCGCCTTTCACCTTTATTTCCCTCCCCCGATGGTGAACAATCCGACGATGCCAACGATATACAAGACAAGTACGACCATCGAGTCGATGCCAAGGTCAAGGAACTGGCGTTTGGGGCGGAAGATTAAGCCGTAGATATAGACGGCTGTCAGGAGCACTCCAAGGCTAGCGAGGTAGATGTCGGTGTTTTTGGCTTGTGGGAGGACGGATTGTCCTGAAAGCAGCGTGGTGAGCAAAAAGAGGACGGGTAAAAAGGCGTTGCCACCAAAGATATCACTGACAGCCAGGTTATAGTCGCCAAGTTTGACCGCGGCCAGTCCCGTTGAAACCTCGGGGAGTGCTGTAGCTGCCGCCAAAAAGGTGGAACCGAAGAGGACACCGCTGAGTCCAATCTGATCGGCGATCGCGTTGCCACTTTCCTCAAGGACAACTCCCGCGAGAAGCGTGACAAGTGCTGCGAGAGCGAAGATAATGATAACGCGTGCGGTACTCCACTTTTTCCTCTTCTCCTGCCCATTGCTCTGTGTCGGGCGAGCGATATCGGGAGCACGACCTTTTTCTTGCCACGGGAGATCCTTGCGCGCCTTATTAATCAACCACAGACCAATGAGCCACAGGATGGCTATCAACACATCGCCGGGAGCCAGACGTGCGATTTTGATCGATTGGGGGAGCTGCGTCCCCATGATGGTGATAACCAGTACACTCATTACCAGCACCCCTTCAAGTACGAGTTGCAAGGAGGCAGCCTCGTATGTCAACGCTCCCTTCCGGCGTAAACCAAAGCCATCCAGGATGACAAGCACGACCGTCTGGATTGCAACACTCCCCAGGATATTCCCGATGGCAATGCCAACATGGTGCGTCAGCGAAGCACTGACGACAATCGCAATTTCGGGGAGATTCGTGGCAATCGCAAGGATAATGATCCCACCTAATGCTTCGCCCAGGCCAAAGCGTGAGCTGATGACATCGGTCGTGTTGGAGAGCTGGGTACCAGCAAGCCAGGTAACTACCGCTGCTACGACAAAAATAGGGATTAAAGCGAGGAGAGGGAATGATGGAAACATGGTCCTATCCTTTTACCTTCTATTATATCAGCATGGTACCAAGGAAGAATATGAGGAATACAACCCAGGCGTCTCCTAGAATTCTCTCTGTACGTGTATGAAAAATACGAATGTGGTTTTGAGCTGGTCAGTATTCGCCGGACGTGGATGTGGAACGATGCCAGTCCAGTGTTCAGCTCTATCATCACGTTGACACTCCCGTTTGTGCTGCCTCTGTTACTCGCTGGTCTCTTCAAGGTAGCCGCCCTGCAAAACGTGCTCTAAGGAGGAGATGTGCTGTTGGGTTTCTTGCAGAAGGTTTGCATAATATCTGGTTCGTGAGGGTAAACCAGACGACTGCACTTGATGAGACAAGCGCTGAACCAAATGGATACGTTCCCGCAACGTTTTGAGGGCCGCCCACAAAGCCCTTTCCAGGACTTCTGGTTGCTCAGAGAGCAGGCTCTTTTCGGAGAAGGCATGGCCCACCTGACAGCGAAAGCGGAGCAAGCTTCCATCTTGCCGCTCCTGAAGGACTCCCCCACAGTCGGGGCAGGAATAAACTGACGCTGTCCCAAAGTGGGTGTCTTGGGCATGAAGATCTAGTTCATCCATCGCCGCAATGTGTACCTCTCGTTTGAGTAGTTGAGGAATCCGAACAGGGGGCTTCTCTTTGACCGGTTGAGAAGCTAAGCGAACGAGTAATCCAGGCAGCTCGTCTAGAGGGACACAGTAGTTCACAACCACGTGCTGGAGCACACTCTGCGGCATGCTGGGATAGAGCGCATCTTGCGGATCTTGCACGACAGCAATGCCCCCACACTGCTTGACAGCCAACAAACCCGCTGTCCCATCGTCAAGTTGACCCGTTAAGATCACCCCAATCACACCGGGCCCAGACGCGACGGCAGCAGAACGGAAAAGCGCATCGATGGAAGGGCGATGGTGATTTTCCTTTGGTCCTCGGCTCAGCCGCAGCCGTCCCTGTTCCACCAGCAGATGATGAGCAGGGGGAGCCACATAGATAGTCCCGTTCTCTAGCGATAGCCCGTCTTGGCCAGATATGGCTGGCAGTGGTCCTGAGCGACTCAGTAACGCTGCCAGGAGGCCGGGACCATCAGCTGACAGATGCTGAACAATACACACAGCCGCTGGCAAGTCGGCTGGTAGGCCACTGACAAGCCGTCGTAAAGCCTCCAGACCACCAGAAGAAGTTCCCACGACGATCAGATTATGTCCAGGCATTGGCTTGCCTCCTTCAAGAAGCAACGTGCTTTTGACGCAATGAGCACGTTTGCTTTGCATCTGCTCTCCTTGACTGGCACGCGGTCAATTCCGCGCGCATCGTTGACCTCTTTCGTTGCTGCTTTCCCCCAACCACTCTCCCCTCACCCCATATAGTGCGACCAATGCCAGCAAGTCCCCCCCTATCGAACGGTTTCACAAGAAAATCACCGGCTTCTCTTTCTTGCCGCAGCGATGAAGGTTCTAACGGTAGTGTGCAGGGGATGGTAAAGAAAAAGCTGGATTCGACGCCCACACAACTTACTACCCACATCTTTCCGCCGTGCCATGTGACAATCTAAGCTGAGAAGGGTTACTGGGCGAAGATCATGCTTCTCGCGCCCTTCATGACCTGCATGCCATCCTCTTCGGTTGGTGCGTTCTCAGCTTTTTTCGCTATGGCCAATGGTCTCTTACAAAGTATACGAAAAGTGCGAGTGATGCGTATACATTGGGGTAGGGCAAGGAGCGAATTTCCTTGCGACGTGGTCCGTTCGTTGCGACAACACTGAGGCAAGCGACGACCATCTTGTATGTTATTCGGAATAGAAGTGGAGCGAACTATTCTCGAATAACATACATTCTTCCGAATTTGTATTCTCCATCTTTCTGGATCAATTCCAAGTTTGACTATGTACTACTGTTTGAAAGTTAGAAACGCTTGAATGTGTCCCTATTTGAGAAGAAAAACGAAACTCTACTCCATCACGTAGCGTGCTATATGCTGTACTTCATTTTTTCTAACGCAGTTCAACTCGAACCACACCATCGGAAACGCATTGCGCGTCTGATGCAGAAATTGGAACTCTATGCTCGGCATCCGGATCATTGAAACACCATCACGAAAAGTGAATGATGAACAGTTGCTGTGTTCAAATCCCACTTCGGGGTCTTCATAACACGATGCATCATCACTATTTAGAAACAAAAAATATTGGAGGATGAGCATGCAGAACAATCCTAATCATGAAGACCAAACCCATGAGCGTGAAGAGTTGGTCAAACCAGTGATGGGAAACATGGCCGATGGCAAGGACATACAAGTTGAGGACGTGAGACAAACGAGAGTAGGCAAGCCGCAAGGTATCTTAGGTCAAGTCAGGAAACGACTCCAAACAGCCATAAACACTCGCGGGAGAACGCTTCCTCGTGCCGCCGCACTCAGTGACGTTCCTCCCGATGCTGCCGAGGAGATGAGTGTGGAGTTCTCTCGGACCGATGATGTTCTCATCGATCTCGCCAAATGGATTCGGCGACTCCTTATTCCACTGTCGCTATTGGCCTGGGCTGGCATCGCCATCCTCATTTTGTGGGGAGTAAGCCACGTTACTAGGGCTATCTTATTGTTCGTTGTTGCCTCCTTACTCGCCTATGCTCTGGCACCTCTTGTCACGTTCTTTGCACGAGTCATGCCACGGTTTCTGGCTATTCTCAGCGTCTACCTGATTGTCTTAGGCGGTGTCTGCGCCTTAATCTACCTCGTGGTACGCACCGCCGTTGAGCAAATTACCTCGCTTTCAGGGTACCTTGGATTTTTGTTAACACCTCAAAGTGGCGGTCATCAAACGGCGGTAGAGCAGACGTTGCGGTCGTTCGGTATCTCATCGAGCCAGATCGCCTCCATCCGGCTACAGATTATCGCACAAACACAGGGCCTTGCGGGAGATATCGTGCCACTGCTCACAGGAGTGGTGAATGCCTCCCTTGATATTCTTCTGGTCGCCGTTCTCAGTGTCTACCTCCTCATTGATGGCTCACGAGTGACCCACTGGTTCCGACAAAACATGCCGAGACGACAGCGTGGGCGCGTTCGCTTTCTGCTGGAAACCTTACAACGGGTTGTCGGCGGCTACATTCGTGGCCAACTCCTGCTGTGCAGCCTGATCGGAGTCCTGGTTGGTGCTGGTATGCAGGTTCTGGGCGTCCCCTATGCCATTTTGCTTGGGGTGCTGGCATTTGTTCTGGAATTCATTCCGCTCCTTGGAACGCTGGTCTCCGGTGCCATCTGTGTGCTGCTGGCCTTAACAAAGGGATGGGTGCTTGCCATCATCGTGCTTGCCTACTTTGTAATCGTGCATGTGATCGAGGGCGATGTCGTGGGGCCACGTATCGTTGGAAAAGCGATCGGGCTGCATCCTGTGGTTGCTCTCCTTGCCCTGATCATTGGCGGTGATCTCTTTGGTATATGGGGTGCCCTCTTTGCCTCCCCGATTGCAGGAGTCTTGCAAGCACTGCTCATCGCGGTATGGTCAGAATGGCGTGAAATGCATCCCCATGAGTTCCAGAAGGTTAAAGACAAGATTGCGAAGTCGGTCGAGGAAAACATCTCGGAGAAGCCTATCGATCTCGAACCAGCCGCTAAACTGCTCACAGAGGAGATGTGACTCCTCGTCCTTTTTATTCATGAGCAAGGCTCTAAAGAGGGTGGGTAACGGCCAAAAAATCATCTTACACACCTTTGCCCAAGCTGGTGGGACGGTCGATCTCGTCATCGATGAAACCCCTGAGCAAAATTTAGCAAGCGCGGGCACTCCCGAGATAGCACCTTGGCGTGTCGAAAGCCATCACAGTCCAGGGCTTCGCTGGATTGTGATGGCTATTGTCGTGACCTTGCCTTGGACAACACAGCCATGGGCCTTGCCATTTTTCTGTGTGAGTGCCATCTGTGTACGGACGGTCCGATCCCCCTTCGCCGCTTGCACCAACACCTGCGAAAGGTGCTGTACCCCCGCGTCCAGGTACTGCTGGCGTCCAGCCTCGCGTCGTTGCATTTCGGCCTCGCGCTGCTTCAATTCGGCAATCTCTTCTGCGCGGTCTGCGCGCCATAGCGAGCAAGGCATTGCGTACATTCTCTTCTTGTACTCTAAGAAAAAATGTATTCGGGTATATAGTACACCATTTTAGCTATTTAGGAGGTAAAAAATCTATTTTCAGCACTTATACTACAGCTTATTTCTACAATAAACAGTACTATTCATAGTACTATAGGGTGAGAAGCATCACGAACCGCTCTCCTGGGTAAGATTTTGTTTTGATCAACGTTGGAAGAAATAGTCCATACGCCGCTTTTTTGTTTGGGCGAAAGAAACGTATGCACTCAGCCACGTGCCAACGGAGCGTATCCGCAACGTTGAGAGCCAGGCACATGGGCCGAAGTCGCTGGATCGCAAGCAGTGGTCGCTCTTCGCCATGCCCAGTAGGAAGCGATGGCTAAGAGCGACCACTGCTGCGACGTTTAGCATCACTTCTTGATGCTCACCCTGGGCTTCAATGGTGTTGAATTCACCATGTGTCCCAAAACCAGCATTGTTGATCAGCATATCGCTTGCTCCTGATAGATGGGTCGATCAAGCGAATCCCCCAGTCACCACAGGAGATTGAGCAACTCACCCAACAGGTTGTGCAGGTATTATCCGAAGGATTAAAGAAACGCTGATGATGCTTCCATCTCAATCAAGTGATGATGGGAATAAGACATGTTTGCAGAGGTGTTTTCTTTTGATAGGAGCATTTCTCGACGTACATCGTTTCGTCGAGCCATGCGATTGCATATTTGGAGTAGTAGCACAAAGAGGAAACATTCGCTTTCTCTTTGAAAGATGTTACAGAGGAGAAAACACTAGCATGAGTAGTGATAAAGATCGCATCGACCATAATCGTCACGTTGTTGAGGAGTTCCGTGCCAATGGGGGCAAGGTGCAGGGCTGGGGCACTCTGATCCTGCTCACGACCAAAGGGGCCAAATCGGGTCAAGAGCGTATCTATCCATTAATGTCTGTTCCTTACGCGGACACCTATCTGGCGGTCGCCTCCAAAGGGGGCGCGCCAAAGAACCCATTGTGGTACAACAACCTGCTGGCCCATCCCGATGTCACGGTTGAAGTCGGCAGCGAAACCTTCGCGGCGACCGCGAGATTGCTCAGCGGCGATGAGCGGACACAAGCATTTGCGAAGGCCATCTCCGTGTTTCCCCCCTATGGAGAGTATCAACAGAAAACAACCCGCGAAATCCCTGTCTTTCTGCTCGAACGGCGCGCGAACTAACACGTAATAGACCCTCATTTGCCGCCCAATTGAAATAGGCACAACAAGACCATATCTCAAGCCCCTCAAGAAGGGATTTGAGATATGGTCTTGTTGTGCTTCGTGACAAGAAGTATGATCCTTGAAGTTAAGGAACTCAAGAGTGAGCCTCCCGAAGGTTCCTTCCTAGAGGCGCAGAAGATTACATGGCTCGTGATATACTAGGAGCATGCAGAAGGCAAAACTCATTATTATTTCTGGCTTGCCAGGTACTGGTAAAAGCACGATTGCAGAGAGCCTCGCAGCAAAGCTGGCAACACCACTCTTTTCAGTTGACCCCATTGAAGCTGCCATTCTCAAAAGCGGCCTCACTAGAAGCTTTGCAACGGGGTTAGCGGCCTACTTAGTGGCAGAAGCTCTGGCTGGCGAACAACTCAAATGTGGGCTGTCTGCCATTATTGATGCGGTAAGTCCCGTGCAAGAAGCCAGAGCTATGTGGCACACCTTGGCCCACACCCACAATGCCACGCTGATCATTATTGAGTGTGTTTTGGAGCGAGAACTCCATAAACAACGACTTTTAGCCCGAATACGGAATATGCACGGCATTCCAGAAGTCACCTGGGAGGACGTAGAACAGCAGCGCGAAACATATTTGCCGTGGCAAGAAGAGCGATTAGTGCTAGACACGGCTACTGCTCACGCAAACAATGTACAGAAGGCATTAGAGTATCTTCATTGACTTAAGCAAAGGCAGGCGAGTGATATACTATCTCTAAACGAAACGTGAAATACGCAAAAGGAGAATAGTATGTCAACAACAGAGCAGGGCAAGCTAGCCGGACAAGTGGCATTGATCACCGGAGCCAGTTCAGGGATAGGCAGAGCGATTGCGCGCACGTTCCTGCACGAGGGCGCGGACATCGTGGTCGTGGCTCGTCGGTCAGAACGGCTAGAGGCATTGGCCGAGGAAGCGCACCAGAGTGGTCGGAAATGCGTGACCGTGATGGGCGACGTGCGCGAGGAAGAGACCACCGCCCGTGCCGTTCAGACCGCACTCGCAGAGCTGGGCAACATCCACATCTTAGTCAATAATGTGGGCCGGGCAACCTATGGAAATCTCGTCGAGACGAGTGCCGACGACTATGATGCCATGATGAATACGAATAT
Organism: Ktedonobacterales bacterium; assembly: GCA_038199755.1. GTDB lineage: Bacteria > Chloroflexota > Ktedonobacteria > Ktedonobacterales > Ktedonobacteraceae > JBBPYR01. Next base: position 10,832 of record JBBPYR010000231.1, read on the forward strand.
GCGTAGTACCTTCCTATTTACGCGCCATATCGTCCCTGTCTTCCTCGAACGGCGGAAGGGCACCATTATCACTATCTCCTCGATGGCAGGGGTGATGGGTTTTGCAGGCGAAGCGGTCTATTGCGCCACCAAGTTTGCACAGGTGGGCTTCACGCAGGCACTTGATCGCGAATTGCGTCCCCATGGCATTAAAGTCGGCGTGGTCTGCCCCGGTGGAGTGAAAACCGAATTCGCCATCGGGACAGGGCGCACCGAGGAAGGGGTAGCAGCATCGCAGATGCTTGAGGCCGAGGATGTCGCTGCCGCTGCCCTCCTCATGGCCACACAACCAGATCACTCACGCATCATCGAGATCCGCATGCGTCCCATGGTTGAGCCGCTAGCTGGTCGCGATCCAGAATAATAGCAAAATAAATCGGTCCGCGGTAGCGACAGGGTACCCTGTCGCTGCCGCGGACCGATTTATTTCGTTCCTGCTAACAATTCCAATTCGTATAGTTTGCAATAGTGTAAAGACTCCCACCAGAAAAGTCAAAGGTGTTGGAGCCAGGACAATCCGTACTCGCGATAGTAATGGTTATCTGCGCTGATACACCTGGTGCTAAGGTACCACTTACTGGTGAAATGGTCACTCCTGCTGAAATCTGAGCGGTTGCCTGCCACTGTACGCTTGTTGAGTCACCAGCGGCTGATAGTGTAACAACACACGTCCAATCAGTATTCTGTGTACAGTTAGAGCTATCCAATGTTAATGGACTAACAGCCACAGAGGTACATGTTATCGGTATTTGAACCGTGTTAGCTGAGCCCTGGATGGACAATGTCTCATTAGCTGGACACGGCACACTAGAGTAGTTATAAAAAGTGATTGTGACCGATTTTCCAGGAGCTAGCGAGCCAGAGGTAGGAGAAATGGTGTAATCTGCCGGACTCATAGATGCGGACCAATTGAGGGTGCGACTCGTTTGTGCTGTGTTACTGAGCACAACATTACACGTATTAGCGGTTGCGCCACCACCATGGGTTTCTACAGTACAGTCGGTTGAGTTATTTGCCACCAGAATACTCGCGGGACTGGCACTTAAGGTTGGCGGCACTGGCACAGGCGAGGGACTTGGCGTAGCGGTGGCAGTAGGCGTGGATCTTGAGATTGAAGTAGCGGTAACAACTGCTGGTGCTGTTGCGTATGGACCTGCTGTTGCGGTAGCATATGGGCCTGCCGTTGCATTTGGTAGTGTATTTGCATTTGCAGTTGTACTGGGTATGGGGGTCTGCTTCAATGTCGTGGTTGGCGATAGCTTCCCTACCAGATTACTAGAAGAGTTTCCTCCAACTACGGATGTAGTGGTTGGTAATTGTGCGAATGAACCTGTATTATTGGTGCTATTACTAACACGAGGAGTGGGTAATTGTGCGAACACGATTGACCCCGTGATGAGTGCGAAGGCAAGCAGTACGGCCAGCCCGATAAGGAGCCAATTGATAGTTGCCAAACCGTTCACCAATACGAGTTGCCACTGAAATTTCTCCTAACAGATCACAACACCCCTTTTTAGAGTATAGAGAATGAGCGCGGGTATCATAAGAGCGATATGGTAAAGAAGTGCTTATATTCGAGTTATGATTGCAAGATAGAGATGTACGAATTGATCGATTCTATGCATGCCAATGACTAATAACGTCAGGAGAACTTTTCTACATTCGTCGCCAGCGTCTCAGCCATCACCTGGATAAAGCGGGTGGCTGGCGGCGAGATACTACCGATGCGACGGTACACCAGGGCAACCAGGAAAGTTTCGGTGACATCCGCAAGTGGCAGCAATACTAGACCATTCCGTTGCTCTGTTTGCCACAGGAGGGCAGGAGGGACTAAGGTCACACCACAGCCTTGCTTGACCAGTTCCTTCACCCCTTCCAGCGAGGCCATTTCGATCACTGGCTGCACCACTAATCCTCGCTGCTGCAAGAGGCGGTCCAGCACCTTACGCAAACGTGCGCCCTCGACAAAGGTAATCAACGGCTCCTGAATGATGCGTGCCAGCGTCCTTTCCGCAACCGCGACGTGAGCCAGCGGATGGTCATGAGGAGTCAAGAGGTGGAGTGGTTGGCGAAATAGTTCTTTTATAATCACCACCTCTGAGCGAACAGCAGGATCGTAGATGAAACCAAGATCAACCTCACCGCGCTCAACCAGAGCAGTCACCTCGTCGCTGTGCGAGACATTGACAACAAGATGAATAGCGGGATGCTGTTGACGAAAACGAACAAGAAGAGAAGGCAGGAAGGCAGCAGCCAACGAACTGTTACAGCCAATATGGACGACTCCGCTCAGCCCCTCCTGCCAGCGCGCAAACTCTTGCTGGCCTTGCTGTACGCTTGCCAAGGCGTCTTGGGCGTAGCGCACAAACGTCTGGCCAGCGGTGGTCAGCCTGACCCGCTGTTTCTCACGAGTGAAGAGCAATATGTTCAGTTCCTTCTCCAGCGCGGCTATCTGGCGGCTCAGGGCGGGCTGTGTCACCAGACAAAGATCGGCAGCCTGACGAAAATTCTGGGTATGGGCTGCGGCTAAAAAATAGGTTAACTGACGAAACTCCATTTCCACTCCTTAGTGGAGATGTCCCTTGTGGGCATCCCAAGCACGAACGAACCATTGTGCTAGTTTATAAGACAGACGATCTCGCTGCTCGCTCGTTGGATGCCCACAAGGGACATCCCTACTGATAGATGATGCTTTTTTGTTATCAACATGAACAAAAGAAAGCATTAGACAGATCATTATTTAGCTATTATACTCTTTTTAAGACCTTTAACAGACGTTCAGACGTTCACTTCGAGGAAAGGAAAGTACCTATGTCAAACCCTAGTTTTCAGGAAGGGAAAGAGAGCCTTGTGCAGCATAATTTTGGCGCGGTGGCACCAGCATATACCACCAGCAAAGTTCATGCTAGCGGTCCAGATTTAGCATGGATTGTTGAAATCGCGGCCTTGACGGGTACAGAGCAGGTAGTAGATATTGGTACGGGCACGGGACACACGGCCCTTGCCCTTGCCCCCCATGCCGCGGAGGTGGTGGCAGTTGACCTCACACAACCCATGCTCGCCGAGGCTCAGCAGTTAGCAGCCAGCCGAGGCATCACCAATGTGCGTTTTCTCCAGGCAGATACCAGCGCGCTTCCCCTCGCAAGCGGTCAGTATGATCTCGTCACCTGTCGTATGGCAGCACACCATTTCTCGCATGTGGAGCAGGCTGTCGGCGAGTGGGCACGCATCCTCAAAACAGGCGGAAAAGTCATTCTGGTTGACTCTGTTTCACCCGAAAATGCAGAGGTGGAAGATTTTCTACACAAAATTGAGCTACTACGCGATCCCTCTCATGGACGCAACCAGCGTATTTCGCGCTGGCTCTCCCTCTTGAGCGAGGCAGGATTTACCGCCAGCCTTATGCGTGCTTGGAGCATTCCACTCGACATTCCCTCCTGGACTCAGCGCATGAGAACGCCACCAGACTCTGTCGCACGCATTGAGCAACTATTTGCCGAAGCGTCCCCCGTGATCAAAGAAGGTCTGCACATCGGGCCAAACGAAGAGGGCCTGCTCTCTTACATGCTCCCAGCAGCAGTAATCGTGGGCAGCAAGTCTGC
>JBBPYR010000232.1:0-10237 GCA_038199755.1 Ktedonobacterales bacterium
ACCAAAGGAAGAGAGCTTTCTTGAGAGAAGGGGAAGTTTCTTTAATGAAAGAAAACGAGACTTCTTGTGCTGTGACGAGTGTATTATTTCTCTCCTCATTGCTCCTTTCTATGGGCCAGTTGTTAAAATTTGGCCTCACTCCACCGTCATATAAGTGAGGGAGTCAGAAGGGACACACTCCATGGTATCCTCGCATGCTCAAATGACCTTGAAGCTTGATGAAGAGTTGGTACTGCTAGCCAAAGATGGCAACAAAACAGCATTCGCAGAACTGGTTCGACGACATGAGAGGGAGGTATACGGGCTTTTGTGCATCATGACCTCAAATAGTGAGGATGCTCGTGACTGTTCACAGGATGTATTCATGAAAGCCTGGCAAAAAATCGCTACACTGCAATGTTCCACTAGTTTTCCATCCTGGGTACGTACCATTGCCAAGAGGCGCGGCTATGATTTCTGGCGAGCCAGAAAAGCACCGTGTATGTCGTGGGAGAATGTGAGAGAGGATGCGCTGATTGACTACATGTACAATCCTGAGACAATCGTCATCGAAAATGAACTGGTGCGGAAAACATTGGCGGAACTACCCGAAAAGTACCGCTTCTGCCTTTTATTACAATTGGTGTGCGGTCTATCCCATAGCGAGATTGCGCGCATGGTCGGGATGCATGCAAATAGTGTGAGCACTTATGTGTGTGAGGCAAAGAAACGTTTTTATCAAATCTATCAACGCTTGAGCAATGACTACACATATCCTTTAGAGGAGATCGATGATGCATAATCAGGATAGCACTTCTTGTGCTGTTTGGGAGGAAAAACTTGCTACTACACATCCAGATGACCTTTCTACCCTAGAGCGGGAAGCACTCGAAAAACATCTCGCAACCTGTCCAAGCTGTCAAGCGACCTATCGCCGATTTCAAAGAGTGAATGCCCTAGTGCGCGAGGCCGTTTCTGTGGAGCGGTCTCTCGGATTGTGGAAAAGATTTCTTGACGACGAAGATACTCCTTAATGCTATAAAAACCAACCTATACAGCACATAAGGTGAATAAACCACACACCTCAAACACAGCATCCTCTCGTTCTTGCTTTTTGAAATGCCCTTGCCGTGATACAATAGCGTGCATGCGAACCATCTTTCTGGTTTGGTTTTCGGGAAGCGGAAAGAGAGGGTTCTATCTGTATTTGACCTTGTAGGAGATACTTATGATGATTAGCTCAAGTGAACGTTCGGCTGGTGGGCCACTGGTCCGTCATGTCCATATTGGCAATGGCTACGATACGGTCGTTGATTGGGGTGGGCTGGCACGGCTCGCGCACTATCTACAACAGCTACGCCTGCCCCCACGCCTTTTTCTGGTGACGGATAGTAATTTGCATGCCCTGTATGCACAGCAGCTCGTGCGACAACTGACTGATGCAGGTTTTGAGCCGTATGTCTATGTGGTAGCAGCAGGTGAGGCCAGCAAATCGCAGCAGCAGTTGAGCATGATCTATGATTGGTTGCTAGAACAGCACGCCGAGCGGCAAGAAGCCATCCTTGCCTTTGGCGGCGGCGTCATCGGCGACATGGCGGGTTTTGCGGCGGCCACCTATTTGCGCGGCGTGCCGCTGATTCAGGTGCCGACATCGCTCTTAGCCCAGGTGGATGCCGCCATCGGTGGCAAAACGGGCATTAATCATCCGCGTGGGAAAAACCTGATCGGCTCGTTTTATCATCCGCGCCTAGTGCTGGCTGACCCAGCTCTACTCCTGACATTACCTGAGCGTGAGCGTACCGAGGGGTGGGCAGAAGTAGCAAAGTATGGTATGATACTCGACGCTGAATTATTTGCTTTGCTCGAAGAACACGCGCAGAGCTTACATACTTTTGCCTCTCCCCCACCCTCAGCTGAACTGCTTTGTCATATTGTGGCACGTTGCATTGAGTTAAAGGTGGTAATGATTGAGGAAGATGAGCGTGAACAGGGACGGCGTGCCATCTTGAACTATGGTCATACCATTGGCCATGCCATCGAGAATGTCGCGGGTTATGGAGAGTGGCTGCATGGAGAGGCTGTTTCATTGGGCATGGTTGCTGCCGCATCCTTAGCGTATGAGGCGGGCATGTTTTCCAACGCAGAGATGGAGCGGCAGAACAACTTGTTAGCCGCACTCGGCTTGCCGATCGTGTATCGGGGGACCATACAAGCGCGTGCTGTCATAAACGCCATCCAGTTAGATAAGAAAGTCTCTGGCAAGCGTGTGCGTTGGATTATGCCCCTCCATGTCGGAGAGGTGCAGGTGACGCCGTTGCCTGATGAACTGGTGGAACGCGTCATAAACGCTTTTTTCGCGCACGGGAGTGTATAAAGTATGCTTACAAGCGTGCTATTTATGGAGATGAATAAATTATTCTGGTAATCATGGAAAACCCATCCGTAGGGGCCAGCTTTAGCGCGCCCCGTGCCTGTTGGCGAATCGTACTTTCACGGGTACGAGGGCGCGCTAAAGCTGGCCCCTACGGAGTGTGCAGCGCGCTTCGCCGCTGCTCATGCTATTACCAGTTTAAATTGTTAATGAAGGAAGCATGAAATGAGCCAAGAAACGATCAAGCAGCTACGTACATGGATTGCCGAGCAAGAGTTGGACGCCTTTCTGATCACGCAGCCACAAAACCGCTCATATATGAGTGGGTGGCTGAGTGATGACATAGAGAGTGGGAGTATGCTGCTGGTGGGTCAGCAGCAACAAATCGTGATGACCAATCCACTCTTTGCCGAGATTGCCGAGAAGGAAGCTCAAGGTTGGGAGATCGCAGTGCCAGAAGGACGCGAGTATGCCCCCGCGCTAGCGACGCTCGCACAGAAGCATGGCTGGCAGACGATTGGTTTCGAGTCTCCTGCCATCAGCTATGCGAAGTATGAAGCCTTTAGCGAGGGAAGCCAGGGAAACTATACGCTGAAAGGCTTCAAAGAGACGATTGTGGAGTCGTTGCGGCTGGTGAAGCAGCCTGCTGAACTTGAGCTATTGCGCCGTGCCATTGCGATTACCGATCAGACGTTCACACATCTTTGTGCATGGATTCAGCCCGGGATGACCGAGAAGGCCATTGCATGGGAAATCTTAAGCATGATGATCTCGCTTGGAGCCGATTCGCTGTCATTTGAATCGATTGTTGCCTCTGGCCCTAATGGTTCGATGCCGCATGCAGAGCCGAGTGAGCGTCGTGTTCAGCGTGGCGAACTGATCACGATTGATATGGGAGCACGCTACAAGGGGTATTGTGCGGATATGACGCGCACTATTTGCCTGGGAGAGCCCACGGATCCGCGTATGCGCGAGGTGTATGACGCGGTTCTGAATGCGATGAAGACCTGTGAGGCAGGCTTGCAGGCGGGTATATCTGGTCTCGCGGCTGACGCCTTAGCGCGTGGGGCATTGGAAATGGAGAACCTGGCGCAATACTTTGTGCATAGTGTCGGACATGGGGTCGGTTTGCAGATACACGAGGGACCAAGCCTTTCGTCTCGCGCATCCGATGAAGTGAAACTGCCCGTTGGCTGTGTTGTGACCGTTGAGCCAGGGGTGTATATTCCGGGCTGGAGTGGGACCCGTGTCGAAGATTGTGTGCTGATCACAGAAGACGGTGCTGAAGTATTGACGCAGTCGCCAACAACGTTAGTATTACCGCGCTAAGAGACAAGGAGAAAGAGATGATTTCCACTGGTGATTTGAAAAAGGGCGTGACCATTGAATTTGAAGGTCAATTGTGCAGTATTCTAGAATGGCAGCATGTGAAGATAGGGCGTGGTGGCGCGATCGTGCGTCTCAAGTTGCGTAACCTGCGAACTGGATCAACCATTGATCGTACCTGTGACGCGGGCGATAAATTTAAGCGTATCTACCTGGATCGTGCGACCGTTACGTATCAGTATCAGGATGGCGACCAATATCACTTTATGGATACGAGTACCTATGATGATATCGTGCTAAGTAGTGAGCAACTGGGCGATGCCAAAAACTATCTGATCGATAGCATTGAACTCGATCTGATTCGCTATAATGATGAGCCGCTTTCTGTGGAGCCGCCAGAAAAAGTGGTGTTGCGTGTTACCTATACCGAGCCGGGCTTTAAGGGAGATACCGCTACGGGTGGGACGAAGCCTGCTACCACCGAGACAGGACTTGTTGTGCATGTGCCACTCTTTATTACGACTGATGATATGATACGGGTGAACACTTCGTCTGGCGCCTATGTGGAACGTGCCTAGCCGAATGTGAAATTCAGGAGTATACAGTATGGAAGGTATGGATGGTAATAGACCATTCCCTTATAATGGTGACCAATCGTCAACACCAATACAGCCGCAGGAAGAACCCGCTGAACGCATAAACATCGAGCAATTGCAACGTCTGGTGCATATGCTCGATACCAGTGATGTATCTGAAATCGAACTGAAGCGTGCCGGTGAGGGGGTGCATGGTATGCGTCTGGTGTTGCGGAAGGCCAGGGTGACAGCGGATGGCGAGCGCAATGGACAGGTAGTGGTAACAGCCACATCTGCACGAGAAATAGAGCAGCCGACACCCGCCGAGCCGACACTGCATAACGTAGTAGCACCCCTGGTGGGTATCTTCCACTCTTGGGCAAGGGTGAAAGGTGGATCACTGGTTGCGGTTGGCGACCGTGTGAAAGTGGGTCAGCTTGTTGCTACCATTCAGTCCTTAAATGTGCTCAATGAGGTCGATTCGCCGATAGCGGGGCGTGTGACAGAACTGCTCGTGCAGGATGGGCAAGCGGTCGAATATGGGCAGCCCCTGATGGTGATTGATAGTAAAGAGGGGGCATAGGCAAGCATGACTCTCTCCGACCTGATGGATGGTTTGCCTGTTGTTGGTGTGGCGGAACTAGCTCTCTACCTGAAAGAGCTACTGGCTAGGAACGATATCTTGCAAAATATTTGGGTGCAAGGCGAGGTATCGAACTGTAAAATATACTCCTCTGGGCATTGCTATTTTACCTTAAAGGAAGGCGAGGCTCAGCTTTCGTGCGTATTTTTTAAGCATGCTCGGCTGCGCTCCTCCGCGCCTGACCTGCACGATGGTGTCGCGATTGCCGCCAATGGACGTATTTCGTTTTATGAACGTGATGGTAAATTACAGTTATATGTAGATGGCGTGAAGCCATTGGGTACGGGTGCGCTATTTCAACGTTTTGAGCAACTCAAGACGCGTTTAGCCGCCGAAGGCTTATTTGACGCGGAACGCAAACGTCCCTTGCCAGAGCAACCCACTGTGATTGGTATCGTCACCTCACCCCAGGCTGCGGCTCTACGTGATATGCTACGCGTACTGCTCACGCGCTATCCTCTTGTGCGTGTTATTTTATCGCCAACGCTGGTGCAGGGAAGCGAGGCACCAGCCGCAATTGCCGCCGCGATTGATCGGCTCAATGAGCATGATGAGGCTGATGTGATCATCGTGGGCCGTGGCGGCGGTTCTATAGAAGAGCTTTGGGCCTTCAACGAAGAAATTGTGGCCCGTGCCATTGCACGCTCACGGATTCCTGTCATCAGTGGAGTGGGTCATGAGACTGATTTTACCATTGCGGACTTTGTGGCCGATGTCCGGGCGTCAACTCCCACCGCTGCTGCTACCGCTGCCGTCCCTGATATTGAGGAATGGCGAATGGGTGTGCTTGATCGCCAACAAATGCTCCGCGAGATGATAATAGAGCAATTGGCAGACCTTAATGAACAACTTGCTGATGCGCAGCGCGATTTACAGCGTGTGAGTCCACTCAATATGATTGATCGACGGCGACAACAGTTGGATGAAACAAGCGAGCGGTTACAGGTACGTATGCAGTATCTGCTCACGTTGCGAGAAGAGCGTTTGCAAGGTATGGCATTGCGTCTGCATGTGTTAAGCCCGCTCCTCACGATTGCGCGAGGCTATGCCGTGGTGCGTCATGATCGCGACGGAGCGGTTGTGAGTAGTGTTCAGCAGGTACGAGTGCATGATACACTAACAATTCAAGTGCAAGATGGCTATATCCCTGTAGAAGTTCGCTCTCAGTTGGAAGGATAAATGGTATGGACGCACTCACCTTTGAAGATGCATTTGCCAAGCTTGAACAAGCCGTTGCTCAACTACAGGATGGCAAGATGCCACTAGAAAAAGCATTGCATCTTTATCAAGAAGGAATGCAACTAGCTCAGTATTGTAATGATCTGTTACAGAAAGCTGAATTGACCGTGGAGCAGCTCCGCGTTGCCGCTGATGGCACGTTATCAGTGGAACCATTGGACCTGTAAATGGGAGAAGAGATACATGAACACCTTGTTAGACAATCGTATCCTCATGTCAGCCTTTTTAGCGTGGGCCGTTGCGCAGGTGAGCAAAACCATTCTTGATCTGTTTACACATCGTAAGCTTATTTTGAGTCGCTTGGTCTCATCTGGCGGGATGCCCAGTTCACATACGGCTCTTGTCACGGGGTTGGCAACTGCGACCGGGCGGCTCAGTGGTCTGGGTTCTGCCACATTCGCCATCACGTTTGTCTTGGCAAGCATTGTGATGTATGATGCGGCAGGTGTACGTCGTGCTGTGAGCATTCAGGCGCGCATCCTGAATCAGATGATTGACGAAGCTTTTCAAGGAAGTCCAATGGCGGAGAAGCGTTTGCGTGAGCTGATTGGGCACACGCCGGTCCAAGTATTTGTTGGTGCGCTTGTCGGTATTGGTATTGGGCTGTTGATGACTCTTTGAAAAAGAAACGTGGACTATGAAGCATGGGTTAGCCTCATTTCTTAGAGGTAATCCATGCTTTTTCATGACTTTTTTCTGAAACCCTGCAATATTGACATTTTATTGTATAATCATTGTCAAGATAAGAAAACAGCTGATGAATGTGCCAATCATCTAAGCTGTAGCTATCACTTACACTCTTCTCTCACCGAGGAAGGAGGTACCTTTCATAAGCGCATAGCATAGATACTTTACTGTTCTTCTGCCAATCTTTGATACCTTAATACACACACCACAAATGCGAATCAGTGTGGTGTATAGGAGGCATATTGCATGGCTTCTTCCAGCATCCGTGAAGTCACATCCCAGGCGACTCTTGATGAGAAGAAAAAGCTTCGTAAAGAGTTTAACTACTTTGACATGATCTTCTACACCGTTGCTGCCCTCATCGGTCTTGACACATTAGGAGCCTTTGCCGCGAATGGTGGTCAAGCACTTACTTGGCTCGTGATTGCTTCTGTGACGTTCCTGCTTCCCTATGGTTTGCTCACTGCCGAACTCGGTAGCACCTTCACGCAAGAGGGTGGCATGTATGGCTGGTGCAAGCTGGCAGGTGGTCGCTTGTTTGCCGCGTTAGGCTCGATGCTCTACTGGATCTCTAACCCGCTCTGGGTTGGTGGTACCTTGGCCGTGACCGCTATTGCTGCTATCAAAACCTTTTGGTTTGGTGATCCTAACTTCCACTTCGGTGGTAGTGTCACGACAGATGCCATCGTCGAGATTGTGATAGCGTTACTCTTCATCTGGGGTACAACGTGGTGCGCGATCACCTCATTGCGCTTTGGCAAATGGCTATCCGTCTTTGGCTCGTATATCAAACTCGGTCTGCTGGTGCTCTTCATTTTGCTGGCTGCGATCTTCTTGCTGGGCGGTCACTCGCATGGTGGGAGCCTCGTTGTCGCTGATCTCATTCCTAGTAATTGGGGCATCATCGTGAGTTCCATTCTGCCGGTGATTATCTTCCAGTACGTGGGCTTTGAGTTGCAAAATGGTGCTGGCGAAGAGATGGAGAATCCACAGCGTGACGTACCTCGCTCGTTGATTCGCGCTGGCTTGACTGCTGCTATCGCGTATATCGCATTCATCGTGGTCATTCTGCTGGCACTCCCTAAAGACCAGTTGTCCAATGTCAGTGGTTTCTTTAGTGCGTTCCAGGCTGTTGCTACCGTGCTTCCCGCTTCACTGGCCAAGATACTTGGCTGGATCGTTGCGCTGGCCTTTGTGATTACGCTGGCTTCGAGCGGTGGCACGTGGATTATTGGCGCGGACCGCACCTATGCCATTTCCGCGCTTGATCGTACCGCACCTATGTTCCTGGGCCGCTTTAGTGGTAAATATGGCACCCCCGTTGCTGTCAATACGATGTCAGGCATTGTGGCTTCAATAGCGATGATAGCGGCTATTCTGATAACGTCTTTCGGCTCTGGTAGCATCACAACGCTCTTCTCGTTGGTGCTAGGTTTTACCATCTCGACGACGACGCTGTCCTATCTGTTCATCTTCCCTGCGTTCTTGATCCTGCGCTACAAATATCCCGATGTTCGCCGTGTCTATAAAGTGCCCGGCGGCATGGTGGGTGCATGGATTGTGACCTTGTTCCCTTTGGCCTACGCAGCGGTTGGCAGTTGGTTCATTCTCTTCCCGACTGATGGTGCCGTTGCCAATGCGAAAGTGAGTAGGCTCACCTATGAATTGTCCCAGTTGATTCCGCTGGGTATCATTGTTGTGCTCACCATTGTATTCTATATGTGGGGTCAATCAGAATCTCGCAACAAGGATGTGGAAGTGGTAATAAACATCAGTGATGGTGAAACCCTTCTCGCTGTCGGAGCTGGCGGTGGTGAGTAGTCATACGCTCGCTCTTGTCCAAGAAGGATAAAATAGCGAACTAGACACAAGAAAAATCTTTGTGCTATGCTTGGTGAAGGCAATGAGTGTTCACCAGTATAGCACAAGGATTTTTTCTATGACCTCTACTCCCTCAAAACTCTTTTCTCTACTCTCTACCGCAACGATAGTGGGTGGCATCGCTGCGCTTGCGTCACAGTTCTATCGACACCCCATCGAGACAGTGAATGCCCTTTCGCGTGTAGGTATGCGTTTAGCGGGAGTGCGCGAGGGTGTGTGTGATCTACAAGGGACCACCATGCACTACTACTGCGCGGGTAGACGTGGCCTTCCCATCGTGTTGATACATGGCTTAGGGAACACTGCGGAGGTATGGGCCTCACTTTTCCCCTTCTTAAGGAATGATTTTCTGGTGTATGCACCAGACTTACCCGGTTTTGGCCTGACGTCCGCCTCAAAGGAAGGGTTTACCATACGCACACACGTGCTCTATTTAGAACGGTTTCTGGATGCGCTGGGCTATCCACGCGTGATCTTGCTTGGCAATTCGCTTGGTGGCTGGATTGCGACACAATTTGCCGCCACGCACCCCGAGCGTGTTGAACATCTTTTTCTGCTCAATAGTGCTGGGTTGCGCCGTGAAAATACGGTCTCACCATATGCAATAAATCGTCTTTCAGCGCAACATTCTATGGATCGTATCTGGGGCTATCATGTTCCCTTGCCAAACTTTCTATTGGATGCGGTGGTACGCACATCGCGTATGCAGGCATACGAGGGTTTCATCTCTAGTTATGATGTGGCTGAGGAGTTGGATACTGTATTGCCACAAGTGCAGACGCCAACAACGATTATGTGGGGGGAGCGTGATGGCCTGTTTCCTCTGTCATGTGCATATGAATTTCAAAAAGGAATTCGCAATTCGCGCTTGATCGTCTTCAAGCATATTGGGCATATGCCCCAAGTGCAGGCTCCTCGGCAGGTAGCTCGGGTTGTGACCACAATACTCTAAACGAACTGTGACAAATTACCAAAAGACTTATTGCAATTTGTATCAATGTGCGTTATAGTTGTTCTTAGTGCAAAAGCATCTTGGTATACTTTATTCACAATAGTGGCTGGTGAACCTGATACTACTTTTGCTGATTATGTTCCCATATAAAGAAGGCATCTGTGTTCATGCGCCTTTTCCCTCTAGAAAAGTGTCATGAGTTGTTTAACAATATTCATAATCATTTTACAAAATGTTGTAGTATTAATGAGTTTTTTAGCGTAAATTGTAGTGAATTAATTGGTAGAGAGGAAACTCATGAAGCTGCTGGTGGTTGACAGTGACCGTGATCTTGTCGAAATGTTGACAAGTTGGCTGAAAACGCTAGGCTTTGATGTAAGGAGAGCCTATACTGCGGATCGAGCCGCCATGGAATGGATAGATCAACGTCCTGATATTGTCCTTATGGATACTACGTTGAAAGATATAGACACATTGGCCATGTGCCGAGAGTTACGGGGCAAACATGATGCTCTGGTAATTGTGATCACTGATAGTAGAGGTGTACAGGATGAGGTGCGTTGCCTGGAATCCGGTGCCGATGA
>JBBPYR010000233.1:0-13163 GCA_038199755.1 Ktedonobacterales bacterium
CCCCGCGTCCTCACCGCCCCCACCCCACGGGCGACCCAAGGGTCCCCTCCCCGCGTCCTCACCGCCCCCGCCCCTACTGAAACGAGCGTTCCCGTCACCTCATCCATTCTTAAGTTGATGTCTATTGGGCCAGATTTATCGCGTCCTACGCTCAATTCATTGAGCGAGATTCATCTGATTACAGGCGATAAATCTGGTCTCTACGGATGGTGCGACGGACTTCTATATGTTTTACGCACAATAGGGGCTAAGGTAGTACAACACGATCAAGCAATAGGACAACACTCATCTCTACCCTTTCCCATACCCTCATATTAATACGGTTTGCCGCTTTGTATCGTATCATTTACATGTATACCAAACGAGTTGTCCCATTCTCGCTAGCCAGGACAGAGGAGATTTTTGTTCATGCCTTCAACACCGCCCAAAGATACAGCTATTTATCAGCGTCCCGCTGAACTATTGCAGCAACTTATCCGCTTCGACACCACCAATCCACCCGGCAATGAGACAGCGTGTATCGCCTACATCAACAGCATTTTGCACGAGGCAGGTTTACAAACAACCATCCTCGCGTCAGACCCCAATCGACCCAGTCTAGTCACACGTATCAAAGGAGCTGGTAATGCCCCGCCGTTACTGTTGCAGGGCCATATTGATGTCGTAACCACCGAAAAGCAGCAGTGGCAGCATCCCCCCTTTGAAGCAGGGCAAGTCGACGACTATATCTGGGGCCGGGGCACGCTCGATATGAAGGGGGGCGTCGCCATGATGCTCGCCGCCCTCCTGCGTGCCCATGCCTCCGGCGAGACCTTGCCCGGCGATGTCATCTTCACCGCGCTCAGCGACGAGGAAGCTGGCGGCACGCTCGGCGCACAATTCCTGGTAGAGCAGCATGCCGACCTTTTCAAGGATGTGCGGTATGCCTTAGGTGAGTTCGGTGGCTTCACAATGCATGTTGATGGCAAAAAATTCTATCTCATCCAAGTGCTTGAAAAACAAGTTTGCTGGCTCAGAGCCACAACACGCGGCCTCGGCGGGCATGGCTCGCTACCCGTTCGTGGTGGCGCAGTCGCCAAACTCGGACACATCATCCAACAACTCGATCAACATCGTTTGCCCGTTCACATCAATGCCGTAACCCGCCAACTATTGGAGCAGATGGCCCAGACGGTTCCCGCCCCCCTTGGACCACAACTCCTGCAACTGCTCGATCCACAAAAAACTGATAGCACACTCGACAGTCTCGCGCTGCCACAACGCCGCTTATTCGAACCCATCCTCCACAATACCGCGAACATCACCATCATTGAGGGCAGCAGCAAAATCAACGTCATCCCCGGCGAGGTCGTTTTTGAACTAGATGGCCGCCTCCTGCCGGGATATACACCAGATGACATGCTCAGCGAATTGCGGCAGGTCGTGGGAGACGATCTAGATTTAGAGGTTGTGCGCTTTGCCAAAGGGCAAGAAGAGGCCAATATGGGCCTGTTTGACACCCTGAAAACCGTGCTACAAGAAGCTGACCCCACAGGCATTCCCATACCTTTTCTTATGCCAGTCGTCACCGATGGACGCATCTTCTCACAGCTTGGCATTCAAACCTACGGCTTCTTACCAATAGACCTGCCAGCGGATTTCAACTTCTTGCAGACCATTCACGCCGCCGACGAGCGTATCCCTGTCGCCTCTATGGAATTTGGCACGCAAGCCATATACGAAGTCCTAAAGCGCAACCACGCCTAAAACCAGCAAATCCTTGACGGAATAGGCACAATTCTGAGATAATTGAGTGGGTGAACAGACACGTTTACTCACTATCACAATTTCTCTCAGCAAGAGGCGACATTATGCAAGATACACCCATGCGTAGCCCCGTGGAGGAACGAGAATATCGTGCAGGTTTTGCCCGTGTCATGCGCTTCTCCGAACATGCCAAACTACGAGGATGGCGCTTGACAGATCGGCAACTGGTCCATGAGATCAGCCAGCGCGAGCGTGCTGCGGCTATCAGCGAGAAAAGCACGCTTCCCATTGTTGGTTCCGAAGCTCATTCTGCGGCTTGGCATCGCGGTCAGGCCGATGCGCTGCGCACCATACTGCGATCACAACGCGAACAAAACGGCAAAGGCTTTTGAGTCTTTTCCATCTTTTATTGTCCATCTTATTGATAAGGAAGGTACATAACCGTGCCATGGTGTAGATTTTTTATCCCCAAAATTGCGGCGACAAACATAAAGCCCGGCGACCCAGACCTGAACGATCACGTGATGTATGCCAAATGCATCAAAGGTCATGTGCTCAAAGACGCCAACGACTGGATCCTCTGCGAAAACCTGCCCGCACCCGATGCAAAGTGCTGGCAAGAAGGAGGCGACACCCTTTTTTCGTTGATGCGTCGCAAACAAAGCGAAGTGGACGAGGCGCAGGAAAGTGCTCAACGGCCAGGAGAACAAAACAAAACTGCATCGCAAACAAGCAGATCCTGAAATAGCATGAGTACACCACCACTCTTTTCGACCCCTCCATTTCAATCTGAGCAGCTTGATGCAACACAAGTCCATCACGACCTTTTGCAATGGTATGCTACCGCAATGCGCGCATTGCCTTGGCGCATGACCAGCGATCCCTATGCAATTCTTGTCTCAGAGATCATGCTACAGCAGACTCAGGTAGATCGTGTGCTTCCCAAATACCAGCAATTCCTGGCAGCGTTTCCTACCCTATCAGACCTCGCCACCGCAGCAACCGCGGATGTTATTTCTGCATGGGTGCCACTCGGCTACAACATGCGTGCCGTGCGCTTACAATCTATTGCCCGTCAGGTGCTTGCCGATTACGCTGGACGCATCCCAGACACCATTGAGGAACTCCTCAAACTGAAAGGAGTGGGGCGTTATACTGCGGGAGCGATTGCTTGCTTTGCCTACCACAAACAGGTCGCGACCGTTGACACCAATATTCGCCGTGTGCTCCATCGCATCTTTCTGGGTCTGGAACACCCCGAACCGCGTGCCAATGACGCGCAGATGCTGCTGCTAGCAGAACATGTCTTGCCAGCGGGAGAGGCGTATAACTGGAACCAAGCTCTTATGGACCTCGGTGCCACCATTTGCACAAGCAATAATCCGCAATGCGTTCGTTGCCCATTGCAACAGACTTGTCAGGCCTACAACGAAATGAGCCAGCACAGCCTTTTCCCATCCGGCACCGTGCTGCGCCAGTTCCGCAAAGTGGCCGAGAAGAAACCCGGCTACCAGAGCCAACCTTTCACAAGCAGCAATCGTTATTTTCGGGGGCGGATTGTGGATGTGCTACGTGCTATCCCTTCTCCCCAGCGTCTCGCATTACCAACATTGGGACCCCAGATCAAAGCGGATTTCGCCGATACCGATCTGCCCTGGCTGCAAAAGATTATCCAGGGCCTTGTCCGCGATGGCCTTGTTGATAGTGAAGAAGAGGGAGTACGTCTTCCCTAACCATACTATTTGTTTCTCATATACACTCTAAGCTACAATAGATAGAGCTATTATGCTTATTCTGCTCGCACTTATCACTACTATTTCACGGAGGTGGATCTCGTGCAACTCACTAGCATACATGATATTACGCCACAACATCGGCATATCTTCCTTTCGCCGCACTTTGACGATGTTGTCTACTCTTGCGGCGGTACACTCGGTGTACAGGTCAGTTGTGGCTTGACGCCACTCGTCATCACCATTTTTGGCGGCATACCCGACAATGACGGCTCGCTCAGTTCCTTTGCGCGTCAACAACATCGACAAATGGGAGCCAGTTCAAATGAAAGCATTGGTGCCATCGTAGAGCGTCGCCGCCAAGAAGATGCCGCGGCCCTCGACTCTCTGGGCGTTGACTATCTCTGGCTCGATTATCCCGAAGCCATTTATCGTGGCAACCCGGCTTACTACACCAGCGAAGAACAGCTGATTGGCGGAGAAGTCAATCCCAACGACCTCTGGATCGATAAACAGCTGGCCCTGGACCTGCTAGCCCTACAGAACCGCTTACCCGATGTTGCTTGGTATGTTCCGTTGGGTATTGGTCGCCATGTCGATCATCAAATCGTCTCCTCCACTGCTGACCGCCTCGTCCAGCACGGCTCGACCGTCTATCTCTACGAGGAATTCCCTTACGTGCTAGAAGCAAAGGCCCTGGATGCGCGTCTCAACGAATTAGGCGGCTCCTTTGAGCCTGCGCTCGTCGAAATGTCGGAGATGCTTCCCTTCCGCCTGGAGGCCGCCGATCTCTACACCTCACAGGTGCAAAACAACTTCGCGAACAGAGAAGAAATGCATCGGCTCATGACTGAATACACCCACAGCTTACGCCCAGTCGAAACCGTCCATCTCGAACGCTATTGGACGGTACGTTAAGCATCCTATATTCAAACTAAAAATGGGGAAGCGCGCCTACTACATAAGATAATAGGTGCGCTTCCCCATTTTAATTGACTACTCTCTATTCTTGGTGCTGGTATTATGATAATAGAAACATATAGGCACCCAAAAACATACACTTACAAATGTACATATACACATCCATATACTGAGACTATAACAGCAGAGCAATAAGTAGGAGTGAGGCACGATGAAGGCATTAGAAGGTTCGACACTAGGCCGTTACGAACTAAAACGTCGTATCGCACGAGGTGGCATGTCAGAGGTGTATCTAGGCTACGATCGTCGTGTACGTCGCTATGTCGCCATCAAGGTACTCTATGGCAGCGATGAGCCTTTCATTCGCCGCTTTGAACGCGAAGCCTTGGCCGTTGGTGCGCTTTCACACAATCACATTTTGCCACTGTACGATTTTGGCGAACAACAGCCTTGGTACTACCTCGTTATGCCCTTTGTCGATGGTGGCACACTTCGTGACTACCTGCTTGAAAGTGAATGCCTTACCCTCGATGAGGCGGGCAGTTTTCTTGAGCAAATCGCCTCTGCCCTGCAACATGCCCATGACAACGGCGTCGTTCATCGTGACGTCAAACCCTCCAACATTCTCTTACGACCAGATGGCTATGCCTATCTCGCCGATTTCGGTCTGGCAAAAGCAAAACTCGAAACCGAGTCACTCACGCACGCTGGAGCGATGATTGGCACACCTGAATATATGGCACCCGAACAATCCAATGGCATTAATGATTACCGTAGTGATATCTATTCGCTCGGTATCATCTTGTACCAAATGCTCACTGGACGCGTTCCTTTCGTCGCAGAGTCGCCGGTAGCAATCTCGCTCAAGCATATCCAGGTCAAGCCGATACCACCAAGTCAACTCAATAGTGCCATTCCGCAAGGCGTAGAGCGCGTCATCCTCAAAGCCTTAGCAAAAGACCCTGCGGTACGCTATCAGCATGCAACCGAGTTCGCCGCCGCCTATATCGCGGCGGTGCAGAACGAGCACATGCACATAGCTCAGCATCCCACCTCTCAGATGAAATTGGAGTCTGTACAACAACTCGAAAACATGAGTGCCCATAGTGCAACCACCCTTACAGTGATGCCTGCCCCAGAGCACAATATCCCATCGCACCCTGCGCTGCCCGCACCCTTGGTAGCTCTGGCACCACTCGCACAGTCCACCAAGCCAACAAGCCCAGTCAACGCACTTCATTTTCCACTGGTCAAGCCACTACAACAAACGACAGCGACACTCATAGCGATGTCTACACCAAAGAAGCGGAAAGTACATCCTGTTCTCTTTGGTATTGTGTGCCTCTTACTTTTTGCCTCATTTGTTCCCTTGATCGTAAATTGGGAAGTAAATCAGGCCAGTCACGTCTCTTCCATAAAACATATTCAAACGCTCGCCATCCAGCAATGGGCCACAGCCACCGTGGATACTCAGGCCAACGCACAGGCTACCCTCGCAGCCCAGGCTCGCGCACAAGCCACTGCAGGCATTAGCACTTCAGTCGGCGCAGGCAATGTCCTGTATTCCAGTTCCATGCTCAGCAACGACGGAAACTGGATAAACGACGGCTCACAATGCTTCTTCTCACAGGGCTATCATGTCTATACCTCTCGTGTCCATTCAGCTGCATGGTGCTATGCCGCCCAGCATCCCTACTCCGATGTCATTATCAGCGCACAAGCACGTCTCTTGCGCGGTGATAGTTATGGCATCCTGTTCCACCTGAACCCTAGTAGCCGCTCCTTCTACGTACTGCAAATAAATACCTTGGGTGAGTATCGCTTTGTTCGCGCTCGCGGCAACAATCCCCTCACCTGGCTGACACTCATCGACTGGACCCATTCAGACGCAATTGTCGAAGGCTATAATCACACCAATGCATTCTTAATTATTGCCAACGGCCCTCAGTTTCGCTTCTATATGAACAAGAAATTAATGCTTACTACCTATACCGATGCAACTACCGACGCAGCATATAGTTCTGGCTTCCTCGGCTTTTTCGTAGGTGGTGACCGTAAAGGCGGCACAGAAGCTGTTTTTAGCCAAATATGGATTTTTCAAAAATAAAATAGAGATATTGGAAACATTTTACCGTTGCATCTTGTTTGTATAGTATGATTAGGTTATAGCGTTTCAAGAGAGGTTAACATATTATATGAATTCCGATACAACTGTCACACCATTATACCCATCCCATAACACGACTCATTCCCTCCATCCCATGCATACTATCTATCTTGGGCTTGGTTCCAATCAGGGGGATAGGCGCGGCAACTTAGCAGCCGCCCTGCAACACCTGCGTGAGGTCATAGATATTGATACTATCTCATCTGTCTATGAGACAGAGCCAGTTGGCTACCTCGATCAGCCGCGTTTTCTCAACATGGTTTGTGAGGGTAAAACCTGGCTAGCCGCCGAAGAATTACTCACCTATGTCAAAGCTATCGAGGTCACTGTCGGACGCCAGCCCTCATTTCGCAATGGCCCGCGCGTCATTGATATTGATATCCTGTTCTATGACGACCTACAGCTACAGCAAGAAAACCTTGTCCTACCACATCCACGCATGAGTGAACGCGCCTTCGTCCTTGTTCCCCTGGCAGAGATCGCGCCCGATATCGTTGATCCCACCAGTGGAAAAACGGCGCAAGAACTGTCGCACTCCATTTCACATGATGGTGTCGAAAAGATTTCTGCCACGCTACGCATTCCACTCGAGCATGATATACAAAGCGGCAAACCGTCTATCGCGGTACGGCTCGGTCGTGCGGGCGTCGTCGGCATCAAAAAAGCCCTGTTACTCGGTGAAGAAGGCGAGCAACGCTGGTTCGATGCCACCTTCGATCTCTACGCAGACCTGAGCACGCAACAGGCAGGCGTCCACATGTCACGCTTCAGTGAGGTGCTTGAGGAAGTGCTCACAGAGATGGCAGAGAAGGCATGGCCGCGCATCGAGGTACTCGCGGAAATACTGGCCCGCACCGTGATTGAGCGGCAAAAAGTTGCCCGCGCTGAGGTCCACATTCGCACCAGTTATCCATTACAAAAGTGGACCCCCGTCTCTGGTCGGCGCACGCAGGAAGTGTATGGCCTGTTGGCACAAGCGGTTGCAACCAAACACGGGAGCCGTCGTATGGTAGGTGTAGAGGTTGAAGGCATGGTTGCCTGCCCATGCGCCCAGGATATGGTGCGTTCTTACGCTCGCCTACGCTTGCAAGAAGAGGGCTTAACGGAAGATACCATTGAAAAGGCCTTGTCTATTACGCCGCTGGCAACGCATAATCAACGTGGTCGCGCTACCCTGCTGCTCGGTAGCGATCAGCGTATTGAGCCAGCTGCCCTTGTCGCTCTCGTCGAGAACGCTATGAGTTCTGAAAACTATGCATTGCTCAAACGGCCCGACGAATTGTACGTTGTCAACCGCGCACACGCACGTCCACGCTTCGTCGAAGACGTTGTTCGCGAGGTACTACGCGGCGCAGTCGAAAAGTACAACGACTTAGCCGATGATACCTTTGTGTGGGTGCATCAACATAACGAGGAAACCATTCACAAATATGACGTGGATGCTGAAGGTTGGGGTACCCTGGGCGAACTACGCGCAGAAATATTCAACGCGAAAGATATTGAGCATCACACGACAAAAGAAGAATGGTTGCACCTGGGTGTGCAATTCCATAGCTAACAATGAGAGGACAAAACACCCTTTTCGTTTTTCCTCTTAACAAATATTGTCTTATCATGTATAATGCGTTTACAATTACTAGTATGCACGACTATAAGCCACTCTCATAGGTGGATATGGTTTAGAAAGTATTCTAAAAGGGAGAACTTGTGGAGGGAATCCTGCTAGATCCAGCACAATTAGCAAGAGCTGCTGTCGATGTTGCTTCCGACAAAAAAGCGGAAGATGTCGTCTTATTGGACATTCATACCATCACGACCATTGCCGACTACTTTGTGATTTGCACAGGCAATAACTTACGGCAGATTCAAGCTATCGCAGACGCACTTGATGAAGAATTAGGTAAACAGGGTGCAAAGGTCCTGTATCGCGAGGGAGTCGCCGATTCAGGATGGGTTTTGCTTGACTTCGGTGATATCATCGTACACATCTTCGGACCAAAAGAACGGGAATATTATCGTCTCGAACGCCTATGGTCTGAGGCTCAAACGGTGGTTTACCTACAATAAAAGAGAAAAGGTGACAACGATGACATTTTTTCGCAACCGGATGTTTCTTGAAGGCATCGCTCTCGGTGGTGCCTGCGGGATTATTCTCGGCTCCATTATCGCTTTTACGCTAGGTGAGAGCGGCATTGAAGCCTTACGTAGGCTTTTCAATGATCGCTTCCCACGCAAGAGTTCTGTGCCTTTTAAGTACCTTTCCCAATAATCGTTTACTGTCTTTTAGATTACAGTTCCTCTCTTGTTGAGAGAAACTCTGTTGCGAGGTGGTTACGTGCGCTCCCTTGCGGCTTTTGTGGCATGCGGCCTTTTATGTTGTCTTCTTATCAGCATGGCCGTAATCACTTATGCAACAGCTGTTTCTGCCCAAACGACACATGGCTGTGCCCCTCCTGTTCCACCCACGGTATCAGGAACACTCATTCAGCCTGCCGCGCAACGTGGCCTCCTCTTCATCAACGAAGTGCTTTTGGCTCCTAGCTCCATCTGGAACTGCTCCGAGCTACCTCCCGTCAACTCAGTTTCAAATTCATGGGTCGAAATCTATAATGCGCAAAATCAACCCTTCGACCTCTACGCCGTTCACGCCAGCCTGGACAGTGGCAACAATACCAACCCCTTCTACTTTCCTTTTGGCTCGGCCATAGCACCTCATGGCTACCTCGTGGTCTTCCCACGTACAAGCACACCATTTCTTAGCACCGAGAGCGCAACCCTGCGCCTTCTCATCAACAACACCGCCGTCGATAGCGTCACCATACCAGCACTGCCCGCCGACTATTCCTACGCCCGCATTCCTGACGGCACCACCACCTGGCAAATCAGCAGCAACCCCACCATAGCAGCCAGCAACACACTGACGAAGACAGCCCCGACACCAAAGCCCACCAGCACCGCACACAGCGGCACAGGGAAAGGTAGCGGTGGTGGCGCGGGCAACGGGAGCCAGGGAGGGAGCTACGGCTCTGGCAACAACACAGGAGGAAACAACAATGCCATCGTCAATGGCACCCAACCCGCGTGGAGCTCGTTACACCTGCCCACGACGGACACCACACCGAACGCAAGCAACTCAGCACCTATTGCACCCACAACCCTGACATCACCAACACAAGCCACCCAATCCACAAACGATGTCATGGATATACCTCATAAGCTAACTCTAACCGTCTTGCTTATATTACTTACCGCCGCACTCTTCTGGTGTTGGCACTTATTCCGTAAACCTTGACGACAAAGCATAACAATATGATACGCTCTACAGAGAGATAAGCAAACGCTATATCTCTTTTCAATCTTCTCAGTAGGGATGCCCCTGTGGGCATCCTGCCCGTTCACCTTGTGGGCATCCTGCGCGTTCGTAGGCGCGAGCATGCAGGACGCCCACAAGGGACATCCCTACTGAGAGGTTTTTGTGGGCATAACGAGGCCATAACACCATGCCTAATATATCAGCAACGTCAGAAAACAGCAGTAAGCGGCGCGCAAAAATCGCGATTATTGGCGGCGGCAGCCTATACTGCATCGGCATCTTAAAAAGCATGGCACGCCAAGCCGACGCTTTTCAGGATTGCCACATCACCTTGATGGATATCAACAAGGAAGGACTCAACCTTGTTCACACCATGGGCACCAAACTCTTTCAGCAGACTGGAGCCCTGCTTACATTAGCACGGACAACCAACCAGAAAGCAGCCATTGCCAATGCGGATATTGTCCTCACCACTTTTCGTATGGGTGGTCTAGCAGCACGCGTCCTCGATGAAAAGCTGCCCTTACAACACGGCTTAATCGGGCATGAAACAGCGGGCGTTGGCGGCTTCTTTGCCGCCCTGCGTACAATACCGATTATCGCAGGTATTGCCGCAGAAATGGAGAAAATAGCCCCCAAAGCAATTTTACTGAACTATACCAATCCGAGCACCCTCGTGACACAAGCCGTAACGCAAAGCAGCGGCATCCGCACACTTGGCATTTCTAACGTTCAGAACCAGGCGATACAACAAATCGCACAGCATGCAGACATCCCACTCTCCCCCGGCCAACACCTCTATCAGCGCACACTCGGCATCAATCATAGCACCTGGACAACAGCCGTATGGCACAATGGCATCGACCTATTACCACAGATCATCACCTGGGCAGAACAGCAAACACAACAAGAGATGACCCCCATGAACTACGAACAGGTCATGCTTGCCCTCTTGCTCACACAATACAAAGCTATTCCCTCGCGTGATATGTGCTACTACTATTTCCCCGAGCGCGTTCTGAACTTCATGCAGCAAAAAGAGACGACACCAGCCGAAGACATCCTCGCCACGCTCCCCACCCTCTTGAGCAGATTTCAAGAAGAGGCACAGCATGAGGTGCATGAGGTGCATGAACTCCCAAATATCTATGGTAGCGATGACTTTGGCGATTTCGTGCTCGACATCCTCCATGCCCTCCTCAACGACAGGGGCACAGAATGCATACTCAGCACACGCCACAATGGTGCGCTACCCTTTCTCGCCCATGATCGCGTCATTGAATTACCTTGTCATCTCGATAGGCGCGGAGCAACACCCCTGCAACAAGATGATAGCAGCATAGCGATTGAACAGCGCGGCCTGCTCTATCAGCTCGCGGAATACGAAGCAGCTACCGCCAGAGCAGCCCTGTGGGGCAAGCGGCGCGATGCTATCAAGGCACTTACCGCGCATCCCTTGGTAGCGTCATACAGCAAGGCAGAGGCCGTCTATAACGATCTTGCCACGGCCCATGCCCAATACCTACCGCAACGACTCCTGACATAAGAAGCAGGAATACGTTCGCCAATCCTTCCCATTCCTATGTTCGCATGATATCATCATAGTAGAGCGAATGTGTATGTAGCATTGCATGATTACAACGATGTATTCCATTGGGAGGCATTCATGAGCATCACAGAACTACCTTCAACCTCTTTAGCTGTTCCCCTTTATGAACGTCTCTCCTCAGCACGAAAAAAAGAGGTTGTGCGCGAGCTAAGCAATCTGCTTGGTGCTCGTCATGTCTTGCACACTTCATATGACCTGACCCTCTACGAATATGACGCCTCCATTGACCGTGGCAAGCCTGATATCGTCGTGCTACCTAAAGATGCACAGGAAATAGCTGAGGTCGTTAAAATCGCTGCTCGCTATAAAGTGCCCGTCGTGCCACGCGGCGCAGGCACGGGCTTGAGCGGAGGCGCAATCCCTATTTATGGCGGCATCGTCGTCGTGTTCACGCGCATGAACCGCATTCTCGAAATCGACTACGAGAACCGACGTGCCGTGGTGCAGCCGGGACTGGTCAACCTGCATTTAAGCGTTGCCCTCGGCCCCAAAGGCTTCTATTACGTGCCGGACCCCAGTAGCCAGCGTTCCTGCACCATCGGCGGCAATGTTGGCGAAAACGCGGGTGGCCCGCACACCCTGATCTATGGCGTCACCACCAACCATGTACTCGGCCTTGAGATTGTCACACCCGATGGCGACATCATTGAAGTTGGCGGTTGGACACAAGATACCCCCGGCTATGACCTGACCGGCTTAATCATCGGCTCTGAAGGCACCCTTTGCATAGTAACCAAAATTATCACCCGCATCGTGCATGTGGCAGAGGCGGTTAAAACCATGGTCGCCATCTTCGATACCATGGATGATGCATCCAACACCGTCTCCGAAATCATCGCCAGCGGCGTTATTCCCGCCGCCATCGAGATGATGGATCAGTTGATTTTGCAAGCGGTTGAAGCAGACACACACGCGGGCTACCCCATGGATGCCGTCGCCGTTCTCTTGATGGAGGCCGAGGGCGTCTCAGAAGCCGTGGCCGAACAGATCGCAACCATCGAGCACATCTGTAACAAACATCATGCCCGCTCAATCCGCATCGCCGCCAACGAGACCGAGCGACAACTCTTCTGGGCGGGCCGCAAAAACGCCTTTGGTGCCGTAGGACGCATCAGCCCCGAATTCTACGTCCAGGACGGCGTCGTGCCCCGCACACGCCTGCCCTATGTCCTCAATCGCATCAGCGAAATTTGCGCAAACTACGGCTTGCGCGTGGGCAACGTCTTCCATGCAGGCGATGGCAACCTCCATCCCCTCATCCTCTTCGATTCACAAGTTCCCGGCGAGGTGGAACGTGTTCGCAAAGCCGGACACGAAATATTGCAAGTATGCGCCGAGGTGGGTGGCACCATTTCGGGCGAACACGGTATCGGCGTCGAGAAACAGGAAGAAATGGCCCTGATCTTTAGTGACGTTGATCTGCGCATTATGCAGCAAGTCCGTCAAGCCTGGAATCCCGACCAGCTCTTCAATCCCGGCAAACTCTTCCCAATCCCAGGCCGCTGCGCCGATATCAAAGGCCTGTAACCATTCAAACCACTCGCTATCTGCGGCGTCTTACTTGGGATGTTGTGGTGTTGGGGGGGGGTGGGGGGGGGGGGGGTGCCACACCACCCACCCACCCCCCCAGCCCGCCGCGTTGGGGGGGGTGGGGTGCGGTTCTATTGTTTCGGA
>JBBPYR010000234.1:0-4930 GCA_038199755.1 Ktedonobacterales bacterium
GAATACCACGTACATCGCGTTTAACGCCAAGTTTATCTAGTAATTCATTTGTAGAAATTGTGATAATTGGGCTACGCCAGTGTGGTGGATCGTTGGCAATTTGGTAGAGCAAATGGATTACGCGCGCACCATATGCGCCAATAAATGGTCGGATCAGATCGATAATGTTGTCAAGCATCGCTTCGGTACTGTCTGGTGCGACTTTCATACGAAGTGTAATTGTTCGCCGCCGCGATGAGACAACCCCTAGTCTAAAGCCCCAAGCATCGGATGGAGAGTGGATTTCCACTGCTTTTGAAGCATATAGCTTATCAACGGCGACTAATCCTTCGCGCTGAATCAATGCTTGTTCTTTTAGGATATCTTTAGTTGATATTGGTGCAACAAACCGCGCCTCAAACTGAGAAAACATTGATAGGAGTTCTTGAGATATAGGTGGTGCGACTGTTGTGAAAACTAGTACAAGGGACAGCATTATATGCCCCGCATCGCGCGCAACAGATTGTTTCTGTTGGCGAATTGGAACACCCTTTTCCTCAAAATAGGTGATGATCGGATATAGAGCAAACTGCTCAAGAATTTGTGTGTCCGCCCAGAGGCGCTCTTCACCAACTGCTACTAAACTACGTAAAAGCGCAACAAATGTACCTTCTTCATCCTCAATATTCGTCTGCAAATCATCCAGTACAATTTGTACGTAAGGCGTCATCAACCAATTAGAAAGAAGTTCAGAAGAAGGGTGATTAACACTAGGTATTGGTAAAAGGATAGAATGACCAACTTCTGTTACAAAGGCAAGGTCGGCATACCAAGCGATAGTCGCCCGTGACCAACCACGTTCAGCCTCTAGCTTTAGGAGTGCAAGCACAAGATCAAGCACAAGTTTTGGATAAACTTGTTTCCCCGCTTCATCTTGAGTAACGATAAAGCCCTGCTCACGGAGCATTGTAAAATCATTTGGAGAGAGGGATAGATATTCGCACGCCTCTGAAAAACTAAAGTTTGTGGGGTTCAACATCACCTTCCTAGTTTCTCAATTATCATGCACGGAAATTTATCGCTTCATGAAAGCCCGCCGTGCTTCCTGAATGGACTTCGCGCTAGTCGGGGATGGCTCTTCGTGCACTAATTGAGGAGGAGAAATTTGGGCAGGCGGCGCGAAATCTGAAAAACTATTATGCGAAATAGGATGAGATGCAAGATTATTGCCCCTCATGTACTCCAAATAAAGCAGCATGGCTGTCCGCAACTCACCAGAGGCTTTTTTCTTGCGTAGCTTTGATTTGAGATAGCGAATTATTGGCCCATCTTCTGGGTCTTCGGGATCAAGATAGAGCGTAAAGGCTTCCAAGCCGCTCGGTGTCGTCACGACTAACCTGCCTGTACCATAATAGATGCGCCACGAATATTGCCATTCTCACCATCCATGCAAACGACAGGTTGCGGAAGTTTTGGCGACGCAATAAAAGGTGCTTGGTTTGCTACATTACCCCCTGTGAGAAGAATTCCAGAAATATTCTTCCCCACGCATTTACGTTGCAAGAAGCTCGCAGCACGACGTCCAAGTTCATACATTGATTCATGGTAGGTATCGGAAATGCTATAGGGTGTACCACTCACCTCAATAAAAGGCTGATTCACCACCGGATCAATTTCAGCGGCCGAAAGGCTCGGGCCGCCCTGCCCACGAATAGATTCAGCCACACGTTGCGAGACATTGATCATCCCTAGCTTGTCATCTGAGTCAGAGCTATCAGCCACATAAACGCCATCTTTGAAGAATACAACATCTCCCGTCAGATAACCTAAATCAAGTACCGCCCACAGTCCTTTTTCAAGTGCATTGTTACCTTGTGCGGCCATGAATAGGAAGGAGCCAGCACCTTCGGGAAGCAATGTCAGGTTTGCATCACTGACTTCAATCTCGGTAGCCGTACCAAGCACTGTCTCAATCTGATATAGGCCATAGAGGTTTTCTTTAATGGCTTCTAAGCGGGCTGGATTGGCATATTCTTTAGCGGGTACAGATGCTACAATTTCTGGGGCATACGGGGGATCATCAGCCCCTTGTGAAACATGAAGCCCATATGCTTTGTGCAAAGCAAAGGCAAACATACGTTTGTACCAGTCCGAAGTATAGCGATCTGTGGTAGGGAAATCTTCCATCGTGTCTGGGCATTCGGTATAAGCGCGATCTCCAAACACGTAATAATTTCCACGCCACTTGATCGTCCAGTCATGGGGAAGCTGATTCATTCGTGTTTTACGCCCAACATGCCCTTGTACTGAGCGCCAACGGATAGGGTCTTGCTGTCCTGAACAGAGCATCTTGGAAAACCCGTTACCCAAATCCATAACGACCCACTTAATCTGAGTGGGTGTTTTTAATTCTGGAATTGGTGCAGCGTTTTGTATCTTTTTCTTGCCTGCCATTTGATCTCCTTACGCAACAAAACTATTTCAGACAATATCACACAATACCATACGGTCTCAGGCGATTTGAAATGTCACCATGCCTTATCATACGGTATGAAATAGTAAAAGTCAACCGCCTATGAGCGTCTATATGCGTCTGTAATCGCCAAGTGCGCTCATAGGCGCTTCGGTGTAAAATTAGCCTTAACCACCCATGAGCGATTGAATTTCGCTCGCAAGCGATAGATAATGGAACAATGAAACCACAGCAACTTTCCAAACTGCTAGGCGTGACTTCTAGCACCCTTCGCAGATGGGCAGGCGAAGAATACAAAGAGTTTTTATCGGTTAGCGGCCAGGGGTATAACGGCGCACATCGCTCGTTTAGCGATCAGGACGCACGCATCATTGGTTGGGTGGCTATGATGCGCGAGAAAAACACATCACCTGCTGATATTCATGCCACTCTCAAAAGCTCACAAGCAAATGATTGGCGTGACCTTCCGCTCTTGCCGCGTGGTGGTCTAATAGAAGGTGATCCCGTTCCAGTCGTGCCACGCGAGGCCGTAGAAGAACGCTTTGTAGCCTTTCAAGAAAAATATGAAACCCAAATAGCAGCCATTGCAGCAGAACGCGATAAATTGCAAGTGGAGTTGCTTGAGAAACAGCGCGAGCTGGAAACAAAACAACGCGACTTAGAAGCGGCTCGCTTAGAAGCCTCAAATGCCCTCCGCGATCAACAGGAACGGCTTCAAGACTCATTGGCCGAACAGCAAAAGGAGACGGCTACCAAAATCGATTCCTTGAATCAGCAAATTACGGAACTCAGCACTAAAGAAGCTGAACTACGAGGTTTGCTCAAGCAATACGCAATTGGTGGTCGTCCGATGAGCGTCTCAAGTTTGATTATTGGCGCATTGGCGATTGGTATCATGCTCACC
This sequence comes from Ktedonobacterales bacterium, assembly GCA_038199755.1. GTDB lineage: Bacteria > Chloroflexota > Ktedonobacteria > Ktedonobacterales > Ktedonobacteraceae > JBBPYR01. The sequence continues at coordinate 3,357 of JBBPYR010000234.1, forward strand.
ATCCTTATTCTGGTTATTGCTTTCCTGCTTAGTGCCCGAAGATAATGCCTCGTTGAGAGTCACTGGTCGCCAAGTGTAGTGAAATCTTCGTCCGGTCTAAGGGCGGTTTTACTGGTGATAAAGACACCGCCACAATCTACTACCAACCTGATAACCGAACATTCATGCTACCTCGGCTTTGTGGTACGATAAACAGGCAATAATCAGCTTATCAAGCGATGTGAGTTTACAGGACAAATAAATTGATCTTGCACCCTTGGAGTGGACACCTCGAAAAGATAGAGTACACTCGATGAGGAACAGGCGAGCATGGTCAAAAAACGAACGTACAGTCGGGCCTTCAAAATGCAGGCACTGGAACTGGTGAAAACAGGCCAGAAAAGTATTAGTGAGATCGAGCGGGATTTAGGAATCACGCCGGGGTTGCTGCATAAATGGAAAGCACGGATGAAGGTAGAGGGCAGGCAAGCCTTTCCTGGCAAGGGGCATCAGAAAGAAGACGAAGAGCAGATTCGTCGGTTGAAGCGAGAAGTTGAAGTGCTGCGACAAGAACGCGAAATCTTAAAAAAAGCGTTGGCGATCTTCTCGAGCAGCCCGGAGAGGTCTACCAGTTGATGAACACATACCGAAATGAATTTAGCCTTACGGTGATGTGTCGGGCATTTGGCGTTTCGCGCAGTGGGTATTATGCGTGGCTGGCGCATGGTGGAATGAGCCAGCAGTGTCACGCCGATGCCGCTTTAACCGAGCAGATACGGTCTATTTTCTTGGAGAGCGGGCAAACCTATGGCAGTCCGCGCATCTACCAAGCGTTGAAAGCTAAAAATGTCTCGTGCAGCCGTCGCCGTGTGGCACGCCTGATGCACCAAGCAAAGCTCAATGCGACCTCACCCCGTCGTCAGGTGCGTACCACGCAACCAGATGGACAACAGCGTTCGGTTAGCAATCTACTGGCCCGCGATTTCAGCGCCGAGGCACCTAACCGCAAATGGCTGGTGGATATTACCGGCATCTGGACGGATGAAGGCTGGTTATACTTGGCGGGCGTTCTCGATCTGTTCTCGCGCCGCATTGTCGGCTGGGCGATGGATGAACACATGCCTGACGAACTTACTCAGGAAGCGCTGCAAATGGCGATCCTGCAACGTCAGCCACCTGCCGAACTTTTGCATCATGCCGACCAAGGCAGCCAATACACCAGCGACGACTATCAAACTCTGCTTGCCAAGCATCATATGTTAGTCAGCTTCAGTGGCGTGGGCTGCTGTTACGATAATGCCCCAATGGAAAGCTTTTGGGCAACTCTCAAAACTGAATTGGCCTATCGCACCCATTATCGAACCCGTACCGATGCCAAAAATGCGGTCTTTGCGTACATTGAAGGTTGGTATAACCGCCAACGTCGTCATTCCACTTTGGGCTATCTTAGCCCTGAACAGTTCGAACAACAGTTTCAGTCTTAACGGGGTGTCCGCTCTACAGGTGCAAGATCATCTTGTAAGCGCGTCTGTTATGGGTACAGGCAATAATGCGAGGTGACGTATGAATGTTTACGATCAAGCAATCCAACTGAC